>JBGOUW010000673.1:0-2533 GCA_041477755.1 Binatia bacterium | reverse complement strand
TTGAAGGCATTGCTGGGGCGTGTACCGGAGGTGACCGAGTGCCTCAGTCAACTCGGCCGTCCGGAAGATGGAACTGATCCGACGCTGCCGAACAATCTTGAAATCTTCGTCAAACTCAAACCGCTCGATCAGTGGCGGCCTGGGCTGCACAGTCTGGACGACCTCGTTGCCGACGCCGCGGCGCAACTGCAGGAAGTGCCAGGCATCGAATTCAACATGTCGCAGCCGATTCGCGACAATGTGAGCGAGAACATCTCGGGTCAGTTCGGCCAGATCGCGTTGAAGATCTACGGTGACGACTTGCAGACGCTGCAAGACGCCGCGGAGCATGCGAAGGACGCCATAGCCGGCGTGCCGGGTGTCGCCGATCTCGGTATTGTGAAGTCGGGCGAGCTGCCGCAAGTGGCGATTCGCATCGATCGGCAGGCGCTGGCGCGCTACGACCTCGATCTCGCCGACGTGCAAGACTACATCGAGACGGCGATGGGCGGGAGGCTCGCCGCCGAGTTGTGGGACGGCGAGCGGCGCTTCGACGTGACGGTGCGTTTGCCGGCTGCGACGCGGCAGGACGCGAGCGTCATCCGCCAGGTGATGTTGCCGTTGAAGGACGGCGCCCTGATTCCGCTCTCGGCCGTGGCCGACGTGAAGATGGGCCTGGGGCGCGCCGCGATCACCCGCGAGAATGGTCGGCGCTACGTCGGCGTGCGCATGAATGTCCGCGGGCGCGATCTCGGTTCGTTCGTCGAGGAAGCCAGCGCGAAGGTGAACGCGGCGGTGCCGCTGCCTCCCGGCTACGAGCTGACCTGGGGCGGCGAGTTCGAGAATCAACAGCGCGCCATGGCGCGCCTGCGACTGGTGATCCCGCTGGCGCTGCTCATCACCTTCTTGTTGCTGTTTTCGGCCTTCGGATCGGTGTGGGACGCGACGCTGATCCTGCTCAACGCACCGTTCGCCCTCATCGGTGGTGTGCTCGGGTTGGCGCTGGCGCAAATGACGCTGTCGGTTGCAGCGGCCGTGGGGTTCATCGCGCTACTCGGGCAAGCGGTGCTCAACGGCGTGCTCGTGGTCGCCGCGATTCGCGCCCGCCGGCGCGAACAGACCGGGACGCTCTACGATGCGGTGGTTGCGGGTGTGCACGACCGCTTGCGAGCGGTGCTGATGACCGCATTGCTGGCGTCGCTCGGTCTGTTGCCTGCCGCGTTTTCGCATGCGATCGGCAGCGAAACCCAACGGCCCTTGGCCGTGGTGGTCGTTGGTGGCACGATCTCGGCGGCGCTTCTGACCTTGGTCGTCTTGCCCGTCACCTACTACTGGGCGGCGCAGATCCGGGAACGCTTCGCACCGCAGTCGGGCGCGGTTCGCGCGGAGGTGACCGCGTGAGCCGTCACGTTGGGTTCCGTATGCGCCGCGCGGTCGTGTTGGTGGCGGCGATCGCGTTGGCAGTTGCCGGCGTCGCGCGCGCCGATGATCAAGCCGAATCGCGTACCGTGACGTTGACCGAGGCATTGGATCTGTTGCAGTCGCAGAACCCGGATACGCTGAGCGGGCGCTTGCAAGTCGAGGCGGCCGAGGCCGAGCGTTTGAGCGCGCGGGTGTTTCCGAATCCGTCGTTGAGCTTCGATGCCAACAACTTCGCGGTCGGGCATACCACCCCGCGTGGGCTGTCAACGGGCGAGACGGTGGCCGGCACCGTGCGCATCGATCAGCCGCTCATATTGTGGGGCAAGCGCGGGCTGCGCGTCGCCGGGGCTGAGGCCGGTGTCGGCGCTGCACAAGAAGGAGCGCGCGACGTGTCGCGGCAATTGCGCGCGGCGGTCAAAGTCGCCTTCTACGATTCGCTGCACGACGAACGCCAGCTGATCTTCGTGTTGGACAACCAGAAGCGCTACCAGGAGATCGTTTCGCTTAACCAGCGGCGGTTCGAGAGTGGGGACATCTCCGAGGCCGAGTTCCGCAAGATCGAACTCGAACAGCTCAAATACCTCGCGCAGGTGGAAGACGCGCAGCGCGGCGTCGTCGAGAGTCGCGCGTTGCTCGGTCGCTTGCTCGGCATCGGGTCAGCGGTGACCGCGACCGGGAAGTTCGCGGCACCGCCGGTCGCCATCGACGGCGCGGATCTGATGGTGGTCGCCCTTGCGAATCGCCCCGACTGGGCTGCGCTTCAACGCGAACGTGACCAAGCTGCAACCGCCCTGGAGCTGGCTCGGCGCGAGCGCTATCCCGACGTCAGCGTGGGTCTTGATTACAGCCGGAGCCAGTTCGTTGTGAGCGGCGACAACCGCAACAGCCTCGGGTTCGGTTTCACGGTGCCGTTGCCCTTGTTCAACCAGAACCAAGCCGAGATCGCCAAGGCGGACGTCGCGCTGCGCCAGGCCGATACGACGCTGACACGTCTGCGGCTTGACATCGCGCAAGAAGTACAAACAACGGTCGCGGCCTACCGCGCCGCGCAGCGGATGCAACAGACGTTCGAGAACGGCTATCTTGATCGTGCCAAGATTACCGTCGACGCTGCCGAAGCCTCGTATCGCAT
>JBGOUW010000177.1:0-8938 GCA_041477755.1 Binatia bacterium | reverse complement strand
CGGGCGGTGTCGCTCAGTAGTTTTCGATGAAATTGTCCACCACGATTGCGCGCACGCGCTCGGTGAGTTCGTCACGGGCGTTCACCGAGAGTCCGGCGGCCTCGATCGGGGCAGCAAGGACTATCTTCATGCGACCGCCGGGACGGATGATGGCGTGGTGCTTGGGCAAGAACTTGTGCGCCCCGCTCACTGACATCGGGATGATGGGCAATCCTGTTTGAATCGCGAGAATCGCACCGCCCTTCTTGAACCTGTGCACCTTCCCATCCGGGCTGCGTGTGCCTTCGGCGTAGAACAGAATGCAGAAGCCTTCGTCGATACGCTCGCGCGCCTTGCGGCTGATGATTGCGATTGCCTGCTCGGGTTTGCCACGGTCGATAATGATGTGATCGCTCAACGCCAGCGCCTGCCCGAAAACCGGGAAGCGCAGCAACTCTTTCTTCGCCACGAAGCGGATCTTGGCCGGCACGCAGGCAACGGTCGCCCAGATGTCGAAGTTGCTCAGGTGATTGGAGATGATCACGTACGAGCGCCGCGGGTCCAAGTGTTCGAGACCTTCGACGTCGACCCTGATGCCACACAGCGCCAGAATCCAGCGGCACCAGATCGGCCCGATGACGTCGGCGGGCCACGGCTTGCGCAACAGGAGGATCAGCGCGACACACAGCAGCCCCCAGAAGATCGTGATGAAAAAGATCCCGATCGTGGCGCCGATACCCCACAGAAAGTACAGCGGGCTCTTGAACGGTCCGGATATGGTGGCTTCGGCAGCAGTCATACGCGGCGCGTGCCGGTGCTGCCCTATTGCGTGCAGACAACCAGCGTGACGGAGTCCACTAACCTACCGACTCCCTCGCCGCAATGACCCCATGTGGTGGTCAGCGCGCGCCGACCAAATCGTTGAGCGCACCGTTGCGAAAGGCGAGCGGCATGTGCGAACTGCTGCGCGCGTGGCCAATGCGGCCGAGGGGATCGACGACGATCACGCCGACCGGGGCCGGGACTCGCACCATCAGATGCGCCACCGCTTCGTGCGCGGCCGCCATCGGGTCGCGGCCGTCGGCGAGTAGGTCGACGGCCGTCCTCGCCAACCCGACGCGAATGATGGCTTCACCAACGCCGGTGGCCGAGGCTGCGCCGAGACAATCATCCGCATAGGTCCCCGCGCCGACCACCGCGCTGTCGCCAATGCGACCAGGGCGCTTGCAGAACACCCCGCCGGTCGAAGTCGCCGCCGCGACGTGCCCGGCCCGATCAACGGCGACGGCACCAACGGTGTTCCCCGTATTCGCGGTTTCATGCGCGCGTTGTTCCCAGCGTCGACGTTGCCGCTCGGTGATCAAGAATTCGGGCGAGCAGAGCGCAAGCCCGCGATCACGTGCCAATGCGATCGCGGCATCGCCAACGAGAAACACGATGTCGCCGGTCGCCATCACAGCGCGCGCCAACCTGATCGGATTGCGCACTTCACTGACCACGGCGCACGCCCCGGCGGCGAGCGTCGCACCGTCCATGATCGACGCATCAGTCTCCACCGTCCCCGCTGAGGTGAGCACCGACCCAACGCCGGCATTGAACGCGGAATCGTCTTCCAGCACGACCACCGCGGCCGTCACCGCGTCGAGCGCCGTGCCGCCACGATCGAGAATCTGCCAACCCGCACGGGTCGCGGCTGCGCAGCCCGCTGCACACGCGCGAGCATCGTTCGGGCCCACCACGCCCGCGCCGCCATGAACAATGAGTGCGGGTCGCATCGCTAAGCGGGGATCTGTTCGGCGAATTGGCGATGCATGCGTGCGTTGTTGAAGCTGATCTCACCCGATAGGGGCAGGCGGTAGCGGAGGACCTTAACGTATTCTCGAAACCGGGCGCGACGCTCCCAAATGAAGAACAAATTGTCAAGATAGTTCGGTCGCGGTATAGAGCGAGCCACCAGAGGAGCCAACCGGCGCGCGGTCTTCGGATGGGGGATATCGCGCGGCGTCGAGTCAGATGACGTCACCGTCGATCGAGGAACTGTACGCAGAAGAAACCGCCGACATGATCGCGGCGCGTCTGCCGTCCATGTGTCTCGCGTTTGCCGGAGTGTTCAGTGCCGCGTGGCTGTTCGAGTACATCGCGCATCCCGAGCGCATGCGCTCTTACGCCATCGTCTTCGCCCTCGAACTCCTGGCGTGCGCAGCGGCGGTCGCGCTGACGCGCCGCCCGGGGGGCCGGCGCCATGGAGTGGCCATCGTGGCCTCCACCTGCTGCGTGTTGTTCATGCTGATCGGGTCGTATCACGTGCTCTTGCGCGGCGAGACCGAGATTATGGCGCTCGCGCTGGTGTATCTCGTCACGGGCGTAACCGTCGGGATCCCTTTGGGCGGCTACGGACAACTGCCGATCGCGGTCGCCGCGGCGCTGGCCTACCTTGGCGCGGTAGCATTGGGCGCGGTCAGTGTAACACCGGTGCCACTTACCGCCCTGGGACTCGTATCCATCGGTGCCCTCTCGGTGGTGGGCGCGACGCTTCTCGACCGTTATCGCTACGCGTCATTCCGGCGCACAGAAGAGTTGCGCCACGCCAACGTGGCCTTGGCGCACGCCAATGAAGTGAAGAACCTCTTTCTCGCCAATGTCTCCCACGAATTGCGCACACCGCTCAATGTCGTCTTGGGCTACGCGCAACTGATGCTCGACGACGGCTTCGGGCCGTTGCCCGAGAGCATGCGGCAGCCACTGGAGCGAATGGTGGCGAGTTCGCGGACACTGGTGTACCTGATCGGCGACCTACTCGACTTGTCACGCATTGAGGCCGGACGCCTGAGCGTCAACTTGGAGCCGGTCGCGTTGGCACCGCTGTTCGCCGAGTTGAGCACGATGGTGGCCCAGTCCATCGCGCACAAGCCGGTGCGCTTCATTGCGGAAGATCCCGACGGATTGATCGTCACCGCGGACCACGACCGGTTGCGACAAGTGCTGGTCAATCTCTTGTCCAACGCAGCGAAGTTCACCCCGAAAGGGGAGATTCGACTGCGCGCCGCGGTCAGCAATAGGACGATACGAATTGAAGTCGTCGACACCGGCGTTGGCATCGCCGCAGCCGATCTCCCGCACCTGTTCGAGCCTTTTCATCGCGCCAGCAACGCCAAGGAGTTCGGCGGCGTCGGCATTGGCCTCTCGATCTCCGTGCGGCTGGCCCGCGCGATGGGCGGTGACATCGCGGTGGAGAGCGAGCCGAACAGTGGGTCGCGCTTCAGCGTACAGCTGCACGCTGCGTAAGCAGAACGGGCTCGCCGCGTCACCCCTTCACACGCCGCAATGGTGGGCTCGCTTTAGCCGGTCGCTTGCGCAGGCGACCCACTCGACTTTCGAGCAACGCATCGGCTTGCGCCAGCAGCGCATGATTGTTTGTGTACTTCTCGATCATGTAGCTGAGGTCACCGAGGTCGTGAATCAAGAGCTGCACTGCCCGCTCGCGCTCAGCCTCACCCTTCAGCGAGCGCAAGAGATCGAGCACGACATCTTCGATCTCCGAACTCTCGATCTCGACCGAGATCTCGAACGCCCGTTCGAGCGAAATCCCGCTGCGGACCTCGCGGTGGAAGCGATCAAGCAGGCGCCCGAGATGCTGCACGCGCTTGGGCGTAAGCCCGATGCTGGTTGGCATGGCGCGGCGCGCGCCTTCGAGCAGCCCCGACACCAACGCCAGCGCACCAAAGTGGCGCGACTCATGTTGTGCCATATCGAACCAAAACCGACGCAACGGCTCGGGGCGGTCGAACTGGCTCTCGAACAGGCAGTATAGCTGCATCGTGCGGCGCTCGAGTTCCATGGCCGCGTCGATCAGACGTTGCAATCCAGCGGATGAGCGCATGACTCAAGCCGCGGTGGAACACCGGACGGGAAGCAAGATAGACACCTCGCCTACCTAGCGAAGCTGAAGAAGGAGAGTCAACTGCGTGGGCTAGCGTATTTTTGGGGGCGGGAGCACACATCGCAGGTACTTGTCCCGGCGAACAGTGCCACCTCGCGCCGGTCGGTTGCGCCGGCGCAGCGATGCGGATAGGTAAGGGCAGTGGCGCGAGACAGCGAGATTCAACGGTTGGCGCAGACAACTGCGCGCGGCCTCTGTACGCACGGGTTCGTTCACGCGAAGGGGGACCAGACGCGCATCACCAGCCGCATCAGCGAGATCATCGCGAAGAGCTTCGCCGACGAGGAGGCCTTGACCGCCGAGGCGGAGCGACTAGCCGCCACCCACGCACGCCAAATGGTCGGCATGGACCGTGAACGCATCGTGCGTGGTATCCTCGAACGGTTGGCCCGCGAGCGCGATTTTCCGCTGTGATGAAGAAATTGAGTGAAGCCCGCGTCTCATTTCTCGCACACGAGATCCTGCGAGCCTTGCGCAGCGAGGGGCTGGTGGAAGTCGAGCACGAACGGCTGGCCCTGGCCGATTTGAAGCAGTTGCTGAACCAGGAGGATGAACTCTCCGAGCGCATTGACGCCACGGTTCGGCAGAAGATTGGCACGCTGTCGCGCAAGATCCCGCCCGGTAGTCGTGAGTGGGATGTGCTCTACCGCCAGTACTGGGAGCAGGAACTGCGCAAGATCAGACCGTAGCACCCCTTGACAGCGGGGCGCGCATGGTTAATCTTCCGCCGGTTTTCTACCGCGGCGTTGCTGCGGTCGCAAATCATTGGCTCAAATTCGGATTGCACCACCAGGAGGAAAGGAGAGAACCATGAAGATTCGGCCACTGCAGGATCGCGTGATCGTCAAGCGAATCGCCGAGGAAGAGAAAACCAAGGGCGGCATCATCATTCCCGACACGGCGAAGGAGAAGCCCCAGGAAGGCAAAATCGTTGCCGCGGGCAAGGGGAAAGTCTCAGACGAGGGCAAGCTCATCCCTCTCGAGGTCAAGGTCGGCGACAAGATCCTGTTCGGAAAGTACTCCGGCGCTGAGATCAAACTGAACGGCGAAGAGCACCTCATCATGCGCGAGGAGGACATCCTCGGCATCGTTGAAGGCTAGCCCGCACCGACAATCACGAACAAAGAGGAGGCTCCACCATGCCCGCAAAGATTCTGAAATTCGGCCAAGAGGCCCGCGACCGCATTCTGCGCGGCGTCAACGCGCTCGCTGACGCGGTGACCGTCACGCTCGGCCCCAAGGGCCGCAACGTTGTACTCGAAAAGTCTTACGGCGCCCCCAACATCACCAAGGACGGCGTCACGGTCGCCAAGGAAATTGAACTCGAAGACAGATTCGAGAACATGGGCGCCCAGATGGTGAAAGAAGTCGCCAGCAAGACCTCCGATGTCGCCGGCGACGGCACCACCACCGCGACCGTGTTGGCCCGCTCGATCTATTCCGAAGGCGCCAAGATGGTGGCTGCGGGTCACGACCCGATGAGCATCAAGCGCGGCATCGACAAGGCCGTGCAAGCCGTCATCGCGGAGCTCAAGAGCCTGTCCAAGCCCACCCGAGATCAGAAGGAAATCGCCCAGGTCGGGACCATCTCCGCCAACAACGACAGCACCATCGGTGAGATCATCGCCGAGGCCATGAGCAAGGTCGGCAAGGAAGGCGTGATCACCGTCGAAGAGGCCAAGAGCCTGGAGACCGTGCTCGACGTCGTCGAGGGCATGCAGTTCGATCGCGGCTACCTGTCGCCGTACTTCGTGACCGATCCGGAAAAGATGGAAGCGGTGCTCGAAGACGCCTACATCCTGATCAACGAGAAGAAGATCTCGGCCATGAAGGACCTGCTGCCGGTGCTGGAAGCAATCGCCCGCACGGGCAAGCCCTTCCTACTGGTCGCTGAGGACATCGAGGGCGAAGCGCTCGCTACTCTCGTGGTCAACAAGATTCGCGGCACGTTGCACTGCGTCGCGGTCAAGGCTCCGGGCTTCGGTGATCGCCGCAAGGCGATGCTCGAAGACATCGCCACTCTCACCGGCGGCAAAGTGATCGCCGAAGAGCTCGGCATCAAGTTGGAAAACGTCACCCTCAACGACCTCGGGCGCGCCAAGCGCATCGTGATCGACAAGGACAACAGCACCATCGTCGATGGGGCCGGTAAGAAGGCCGACATCGAAGGCCGTATCAAGCAGATTCGCGCCCAGATCGAGGAAACCACCTCGGACTACGATCGCGAGAAGCTGCAAGAGCGGCTGGCGAAGCTCGTGGGCGGCGTCGCCGTGATTCGCGTCGGCGCGGCCACGGAAATCGAAATGAAGGAAAAGAAGGCGCGCGTCGAGGACGCGTTGCACGCCACCCGCGCCGCGGTCGAGGAAGGTATCGTCCCCGGTGGCGGCGTTGCGTTGGTACGCTGCATCGCCGCGCTCGAGAAACTGAAGGTGCGCGATGAAGAGCAGGTCGGCATCAACATCGTGCGCCGATCGCTGGAAGATCCGCTGCGCTGGATCGCCAACAACGCGGGCTGGGAAGGCTCGATCGTGCTCGACAAGGTGAAGAACAACAAGGGCGCGTTCGGCTTCAACGCGGCCAGCGAAGAGTTCGAGGACCTGATGAAGGCCGGGATCGTCGATCCCACCAAAGTGGTGCGCACTGCACTGCAGAACGCCGCGTCGGTGGCCGGTCTGCTGCTCACCACCGAGGCGATGATCGCCGAGAAGCCGGAAGAGAAGAGCGCCGGTCCCTCGATGCCGCCAGGTGGCGGCATGGGCGGCATGGGCGGCATGATGTAAGTCGCTCCCCGGAGCGTGCAACAACAAAGGGCGTCCGCGCACAGCGCGGGCGCCCTTTTGCTTTTCTGGAACGGCTTGGCGCGACTAGCGAGTCGTCAAGTTCGAGACTTCCCCGCCACCGAGGATGCGGTTGTAGGCCAGAAAATTGCTCATCGTGCCCCGCGCGCCGGGACCGCCGCCGGGGTGATCCGACCCAATGTAGAGCGGCCCGTTGGGCGGCGTAAAATTTCCGTAGTATGGACTCTGACCAGCCAGTCGTCCGTCGACGTACAGGGACGCCAATTTCTGGCCCGTGACTGGATCCTCGCCCCACGTCGCCGTCACCGTGTGCTCTTCACCCGGTTGCCAGCGAATCGGGATGCCCGCACCGCTCTCTTGCCCGGTGTCGTCGGCGAGCAAGAAGCGTAGATACTGTCCGTTCTTGGTGATCTGCAGCCGATTGTTCCACTCATTCGGCGTGCGCAGCTGCGCCAAGGAGGCATCGGTCTCTTCCGCTCCGGACCAATCGGGTTGAATCTTGAACGAAATCGTTCCGGCCTCGCCCGTCAGGCCACCTGCGTTCGGCACGGCGAACTGCGCGTCGGCGGAGAACTTGGTGCCCTGCCCATCAAACGCGACGCCCTCGGCCAACGTGGCCTGATCGCCTTTGTCCGGCTGAACCGAGTTGTCGAACGACAGCGCCAGCACGGGCCCGTTCTCATCTTGGTTCTGCTTCTCGTCTTTGACTTGCTTACCCGGACCACCGGCCGACGGCACCAACGCGATCGTCTCATCGGTCCCACCGCCTGCCAGGCTGCTCGGCTTCTCGAACAGCGCCGGCCCAGCAACCGGTGCGGTCACGCTAATCGAGTTGCCGGCGGAGATCGGTGCCGAACTCCCACTCACTCCGACGCTCCCTCCCGCGCGGCTCCCGACGCTGCCTACCGTGGCGCTGCCGCGCCCACTCGGATCGGCAACTCCGCTAGTCGATCCGGCAACGGCTGCACCGGCCCCGCGGGCGCCGCCGACAGCTGCCGCGCCAGCCGCTGCACCGGAGTGACCCGGCGAACCTGTATCAGCTCCTTCCGGATAGTCGACCGACCCACTGCGCTTGGCAATGGCCTTGTCAGCCAACGCGGCCATTCGATTGCGGGCGACAGCCGGTTCCTCGGCATCACTGCCGCGGAACCGCTGCACCACCACGCCGACGGTCACCAGCAAACACGCCCCTGCAATGAGGGCTACCCATGGTCTTGTCATCGTTCAGCTCTTACCTGGGTTGAATGGTGATATGAGCCGGCGTGCGAGTCAACACCTCGACGACATTTGGTCGCACCCGCAAGCTGGCCTCTGTCCGCGTCGGCTGCTACGAACTCAGTCATGCGCATCACTTCCGCTCGGTTTCTGAGTGCCGCGAGCGGTACGAATCATCTGCCGCGGCATGCCTGGCGCGAGATTGCGTTCGCCGGCCGGTCGAACGTCGGCAAGTCGTCGTTGCTCAATCGACTGGTCGGACAGCACAAACTCGCGCGGGTCAGCAAGACCCCGGGGCGCACGCAGCAACTGAATTTTTTTGTCTTGAATGAAGCGGTGGTCTTCGTCGACTTGCCAGGCTACGGCTTCGCTCGGGTCCCGCTCGCCGTGAAGCAGCGGTGGGGCGAACTGGTCGAATCATATCTCTCGAACCGCCCGGCATTGTCAGCCGTGGTTGTCATCATCGATGTCCGACGCGGGATCGAAGCAGATGATCAGCAACTGCTCGATTTTCTCGCGGCACAGGACATTCCAACGCTGCTTGTCGTCACCAAAGCCGACAAGCTCAACCGCGGCGACCTGACGCGACAGACGGCGGCGCTACGCGCCGGCGCGGGACACCCGCTCTGCGTCGTGTCGTCTCACACCGGCTCGGGCATCGACCAGCTCTGGGCCGCGATCGAAGCGAGGCTAGGCGCTCGGCAGCGAGCGCGATGATCTCCGCGGAGTCCATCGCACGGTACTGCCCCACAAGACAATACCGACCGCACGGCGCAGCTTTCGCGTACCGGTTGCATATAGTAGGTTCGGCGCGATGACGGCCCACGGCCTGATCAGCGTGATCATTCCGACCTTCAATCGGCATGCGTTGGTGTGTGAAGCGGTTCGGTCCGTGCTCGCCCAGCGCGGCGATCAGGCGATTGAACTGATCGTCGTCGACGACGGATCGAACGATGAGACGGAAGCCGCCCTCGCCACGTTCGCAGATCGCGTACGCTACCTGTGG
>JBGOUW010000456.1:0-4154 GCA_041477755.1 Binatia bacterium | reverse complement strand
GTCATCCTCGTGCTCAACTTGCTCATTGCCGAGCCGCAATGGATGGCATTCGCGGGCTCGACGCTGTTCGCGCTATCGGGACCGGCGCGCTCGCTATTCGTGCGTGGCCGTTGGCTGTTGCATGCGCGCGGGCGACGGCATCCGCTCAAGGTTGTCGAAAATCCCGCCTTGACAAGCTCGAGCGAGTCGCCTACGAAGGGTGCGCAATGAACGCTCGCTCCAACAACGCATTGGGTCTCCTGCTCCTCGGGCTACTGCTGCCGTGCCCACCCGCTGCGTCCGGGGGAGCGTAGACTACTAATACGCGACCGAAAGACGCCACGGGTGGGATGACCGCTCCGTGGCGTTTCTGTTTGTAGAGGGCCACGGGCGGCGCACCCCGTGGCCCTTTCTTTTGGTCGCACAGCCCGCAGCGGGTCGGCAACGGCACCGCGGCGAAGGAGAGTGCGTCATGGAAGCAGACCGCGTTCGAATTCTCGACACCACCTTGCGCGACGGCCAATCGTCGTCGGCTCTGCTGTCCGTGTCCGAGATGATCACCGTCGCACGTCAGCTTGAGAAACTGGGCGTCGATGTCATCGAGGTGGGATTTCCGGGAGCGTTCGACGGCGACAGTGAGGCGGTCGCAGCCATCGCAGCAGCGGTGAGCGAACCGGTTGTGCTTAGCCTGTCGCGCGCCATTGAGTCCGACATCGACCAAGCGGTTCGGTGCGTCGCCAAGGCAAAGCATCCCGGCGTTCACGTCTTCGTGGCCGCCTCCAGCACCCAGCTCGTTCGCGCGCGACAGGAAGTCGTCGACACCGCTTGCCGCGCGGTCGAGTGCGCCAAGCGACAACTCGACGAGGTCGAGTTCACGATGGCCAACGCCTTGCGAGTGGATCGCGACGCGCTGGTGCAAATCTACGGCGAGGCGATCCGCTGCGGTGCCACGACAGTCAATGTCCCCGACACCGCCGGCATCGCCCTGCCCGATGAATTCGGTGCTCTGATCCAGTACCTCATCGGTCACACGTCGGGCGCGGGTACGGCGTGCTGGAGCGTCCACTGTCACGACGATATCTCGCTGGCTGTCGCCAACTCACTCGCCGCGGTGCGCAACGGGGCGCGCCAGATCGAGTGTACGATCAACGGACTCGGCCCGCGCGGCGGCAACACCGCGTTCGAGGCCGTGTTCAAGGCGATGACAGTGCGCGCAGAGTGCTTCCAGCCCCTGTGGACCCGCATCGTCGCCACCGAAGTCGCACCGACCAGCCGCATGGTCGGCCGCATTACACACGCAATTCAGACCGACCCGGCGCGGGTGTCGCCGCCCACCGGAGTCGATGCTATAGGGGGTGCGCCATGGAACCAGCAGTAGTCCAGATTTTCGACACCACGCTCCGCGACGGCGAGCAGTCGCCCGGGGCGACCATGAACGTCGAAGAGAAAGTGGTTATTGCACGGCAGCTCGAAAAGCTCGGCGTCGATGTGATCGAGGCTGGTTTCGCGGTTTCGTCGCCGGGCGATTTCGATTCGGTGGCCCGGGTCGCCGAGACCGTGGGGCGGCCGATCGTGCTGAGCTTGGCGCGCACGAAGGAAGCCGACATCCGCCAAGCAATCAAGAGCGTCGAGAAAGCGAAGCGCCCCGGCATCCACGTCTTCATCGCCACCTCCGATCTGCACCTCAAGCGAAAACTCATGATGAGCCGGCAGGAGGTGATCGACGCGTCGTGTTGGGCCGTCGAAATGGCGAAGAAGCACCTCGACTATGTCGAGTTCTCGGCTGAAGACGCCTCACGCTCGGATCGCGACTACTTGGTTAAGATCTTCGGCGAGGTGATTCGTTGCGGCGCGGTCACGCTCAACGTGCCCGATACCACTGGCTATGCGGTGCCCGAGGAATTTGGCGGACTGTTCAAGTACCTCATCGCCAACACGCCCGGTGGTGACGCGGTGCGCTGGAGCGCGCACTGTCACAACGACCTCGGCATGGCGGTCGCCAATTCCCTCGCCGCGGTGCGCAATGGCGCGCGTCAGATCGAGTGTACGATCAACGGTATTGGCGAGCGCGCGGGCAATACCTCGCTCGAAGAAGTGGTGATGGCTCTGGCCACGCGCAAGGACTTCTTTCACCCTGTGCGCACCAACATCGTCACCGAACAGATCTATCCCGCCAGCCGTCTGCTCGCACAGGTTACCGGCCTGACGGTGCCGGCGAATAAGCCGATCGTTGGCGACAACGCCTTCGCGCACGAGGCCGGCATCCACCAGGACGGCGTTCTCAAGGACAAGCAGACGTACGAGATCATGCGTCCGGAGGACGTCGGCATCTCCAGCAACAAACTCGTGCTGGGCAAACACTCCGGCCGCCACGCGTTCGCCGAGCGGCTCAAGCAACTCGGCGTCGAGTTGTACGAAGTCGACATGAACAAGGCGTTCGAACGCTTCAAGGCGCTCGCCGACCTGAAGAAAAACGTCTACGACGACGACCTCGTCGCGATTGTGACTGAGGAGACCGTGCGCGTGCCGGATCGCTTCGAATTGATCGAGCTCAACGTCACGGCTATGAGCGGCACGCTCCCGCACGCGAAGTTGCGGCTGCGCGTCGATGGCGAGCAGCGCGAAGGCGAGGGCGATGGCGATGGAGTGGTTGACGCCTGTTACAAGGTGATCGCGCAGATCACCGGCATGCAGCCGGAACTTGATCGGTATGCGGTGAAAGCCATCACCGGCGGCACCGACGCCCTCGGCGAAGTCTCGTGCCTGATTCATCAAGACGGAGTCACCGCCAGCGGCCAGGGTGCGCACAGCGACATCGTGCAGGCGAGCGCGCTCGCCTACATCAACGCCCTCAACAAGCTGGAGTACCGGCGTCAGCACTACCAGCAAGGACACACGGTCGGACCGTAGCGGAATTGCGCCAGCGGGCGATGAATCACTGCGTCATTGGTCGAGTCGATCGGGCGATGACGCAGTGCTTCAATGGCCCGCCCTCTCCAGCCAGTGTCGGCCAAGACGCGGACCGGCGGTCGTCACGAAAGCGGTATCCGTCACCCGTCAGCGTTACAGGTTGGTGCATCGGGTGGCTGACGGGCTCAAGAACCCGATGGCAGGTCACTGCGCACACCAATTGCTGTAGCCTTGGAGTCTTATGCCGAGGCTGCAACTCAAGCGCTACGGACGCTGGCTGATCGTGGTCGCGGCGGCTGTCGGGTTGCCGGCGCAGACCTTGGCGATTCCGGTGTTCGCCCGTATCTACGGCAAGCCATGCGCGGCGTGCCACACGACCTTCCCGCAGCTCAACCCGGCGGGGGAATACTTTCGCGCCAAAGGGCTGCACGGCATCGAACCGGTCATCCGGCCCATACGACTCGGCGACCACTTTGCCGTGCCCGGCACTATTCCGCTTGCGCTGACCTTCGCGGCGGGCGAGGACATCACCCGCACGCACACACCTGGAACATCGCCGCCCACGAACACTCACTTCAACTTGAACTATCTCGCCGTGCTGGCCGGCGGGGAACTCGGTCCCCACCTGGCCTTTCTGGCTGACTACGCGCCCCTGTTCTCGATTCCGCAAACGGGCGAGGTGAAGGAGAGCACGCGCCTCGGTCTCGGTTTGGTCCAGGCGCATGCTGAACCCGCTGGATGGTTGCTGAATCTCCGTGTCGGCTTGCAGGAGCTGCCGCTCGGCACCTCGCCGCGCGTGCACCGGCTGTCGCAGCAACCGTACCTGCTCTACAACCTGACGGCGTTCTCGCTGCTCGGGAAGTCACAGCCAGGCAGCGCGAACTCGTTTGTGCTCAGCTCCACTCAGATCGCCAGCGAGTTCAGCGGGCTCGATCCCGACAGTGGCCGCACCGTCGTGGCGGGGGTCAGCGCCGGCAGCAACAATCGGCTCGACAACAACGACGCAAAGGATCTCTACCTTCGCATCGGCCAGGCCTTCGATCTCCATCGCGTCGGCCTGTTCGCGTACTACAGCCCCAATGTGCTGGCGCACGGCGCCAGCGATCAGGTCGTCCGCGTCGGCTCGGACCTCTCGTTCTATGAACGCCAGGCCGGCGTGCGTGCCCAGTTCCTCGCTGGCTACGACTCGAATCCAACCGAGCAGCACGACGCGCTCTGGTACTACGGCACGTTCGTGGAGGGCGAGTACCGGTGGACGCCGATGC
>JBGOUW010000634.1:0-2730 GCA_041477755.1 Binatia bacterium | reverse complement strand
GAAGACAGGAAACTCACGCCGTCCACGCGCGTACAGCGGAAACGGATTCGCCCGTACATCTGGATCGAAGGGATTGAAAGAAAATGGTTCGATGTCCATGTCAGCCGCTAACCTTAGTCAGAAAAAAGAAACCGCCGATGCACGCCGATCAACGCAGATGCTGAATCCGGCGGGCATCAGCGCTTGATCACTAAATGCATTTCGATGAATCGTACGGATCTCTCCGGTCTTTGATGGAAGGCTCGGATCGGCGTGTATCGGCGTTCATCGGCGGTTCCAATTTGTGTTTCGCTGCGTGGCTAGACCCGGGCGCCGACGAGCGCGTGCAACGCCTGCGTGAGGCCATCGACGCTGAGGTGGAACATCGGAAACAGTTTGCGTACGAGCTGCACGGTCTGCACGTTCCAATACGGCGTGTCTTCCGGATTGAGCCACACGGCGCGATCGAAGTGCTGGGCGATACGGTGCAGCCACACCACGCCCGGCGTCCGCGTGGTGCGGCGCGGATCGATGTTGCCGAACGGTTCCAGCATCTCGGCGGGGTGCATCGCGGCATCGCCGACGATCACCACCTTCCAGCGCTCGTCGAGTCGGCGCAGCACATCGCCGGTCGGTATCGCGTCAGCGTGCAGCATCCGCGCCTTGCTGAAGACGTGGTCGTAGACACAGTTGTGAAAGTAGTAGGGCTGGAACTCGCGCAGACTGTGATCTTCGTGCAACGCGGTGAGCAACTGGCTGACCGGCTCGTAGTACGGCTCCATCGTGCCGCCGACGTCCATCAGCAACAGCACGCGCACGTCGTTGCGGCGCGGCGCGCGGAACACTAATTCGATCTCGCCGGCGTTCTTGCAGGTCTCATCGATGGTCTCGTCGAGATCCAACTCCGTCGCCACGCCGGTGCGCGTGAGCTGCCGCAGGCGGCGCAGGGCGACCTTCATGGAACGCAGATCGAGCGAGGCGTCAGTACGATAATCTTTGAAGCGGCGCTCTTCGGCGACCTTCATCGCCGAGCGGCTCTTCGCCGGTCCGCCGACGCGAATGCCGGTCGGATGTTGGCCGCCGTGGCCGTACGGTGACTTGCCGCCGGTCCCCACCCATTTGTCGCCGCCGTCGTGGCGGCCGTCCTGCTTCTCCAGCGTTTCGAGGAAGCGGCGCATCAACTCGTCGGCGTTGAGCTGTTCGAGCTTGGCGAGATCCTCCGGCGACAGGTTGGGAAAATTCTTGGGATCGCGCAGCCACTCCATCACTTGCTCGGCGACGTCGTCGAGCGCGCCCTCGACCCCTTTGAAGACCCGGCCGAAAACCCGATCGTAGGCGTCGAAGTAGGTCTCGCTCTTGATCAGGCACGAGCGTCCGAGATGGTAGAAGCGCAGCAGACTCGATCCGTGCAAGCCTTCTTCCAGCGCGCGCAGAAACGTCTGCCACTCTTGAATCGCGACCGGCACCCCTTCGTCGCGCAGTCCGTAGTAGAGAGAGAGAAACATAGTCTTCGCTCACGCTTCCTTCAAAGGGGCGGCTACCATGTTTGCCGCGCAACTAAAAGTCGCGGTGAAGAGATTGAGGGGAAAACCGCCGTCGCCCGATCCTCGTTGGGGCGACGCATGCGTCGCCCGCGAACCGACGTGTCCACTACGGAGAAGACGGAGGGCGATGCAGGCATCGCCCCTACGTTTCAGAGAAGATCGCGTGCTACTGACATTTGCGAGACACGACACTACGGAACCGTGCCGGCGAGGAGTGCGTTCACTGTCGCGGAGACCTCGGCGCTGCTCAGGATGCTGTTGTGATTTTCGTTGAAGCCATAGATCTTTTGCGCCGCATGTTGCGCGGACTGCGCGAGTTCGCTCGATAGCGCGACCGTGCCGTCGTTCGGTTCGCGCAGCAGCAGCGAGTGCCCATCGTAGCTGAACAGCAGGTAGTAAGGGCAGGGGAGTGGAGTGCGGAAGAGCTCGGCCAGGAATGGGCTGCCGGGCGCCATGTCGGTCCACATCGGCATGACGACCGGGGAATGCTCGACGCCGGCGGCCGCCGCGGCGTAGCCGTTCCACGGGCTGGAGATGCCGATGAACTCGGTGACGAGGTCGCCGTTGCCGTCGGCCACGATCCGGTTGATGGTGGCGCGCGACACCAAACCGCCCATGCTGTGCGCGATGATAGCGATGTGCTGGAACCCGTAGCGTACGGCGAGCGTGTTCAGCCAGCGGGCGGCGCCCCGCGCTGTGACATCGAGGTCGATCCCCGATGGGTAGTAGAGGACCCAGGGCTGGAACTTCGAGCGGTCGAGATGGGCAATCAGGTAGCGCCAATCGGTTGGGGTGCCCCCGGCGCCATGCACGAACAACACGGGGAGCTTCTGGGAATCAAAGGCTTCGAGAAAATAGAATCCCGCGCCGACTTCGAACAGGAACTCCACCGGTTGCCACAAACCAAGATTGCCGTTGTCGGCCTTGAAACGCGGGTCGTCGAGGCTGACCACGTCGCCGAGCGCCACCGGAGGCAACTGCGCACCGCGCTTGCCCAGAGCGGGTACCACGAGCGGACGATTCGGCTGCACATGCGATTCCGACCCGATCGACACGTCGAGGCCCTTGATCGTTTGGCCCGCGGCGATGCGCACATCCGTGGGCGCTCCATAGTAGGCAGCGAGTTCCTCCGGCTCGTACGTGAAGTTGCGGTTGCGATCGACGAACGCCACGATCTGATACGTGCCCGGTGGCACGACGAAGAAGT
>JBGOUW010000545.1:0-3327 GCA_041477755.1 Binatia bacterium | reverse complement strand
GCTTCCCAACAAGGCGCCCCTCGATACGCCGCCCTTCGATACGAAGCCTTCGGCTTCTACTCAGCGCGGCTACTCGGGGAAGCGGATTTTTCTCTGAGTAACTCAAGACCCGTTTGCCCGAGTAGATCGCGCAGCGATCGTATCGAGGGCCATTTTGTACAAAGCGCCGTTTGCCATTAGACTACCGTCATGTCGCGAAACCGGAGCGGCGCCCCGAGCCGCGACACACAGACCATGCTCGACGCCGCTAGCACGGAGTTCGAAGTCGCTCCGGGGCGGCCACTGCCGTTAGGAGTCAGCGAGACTCGTCACGGCTTCAACTTCGCTGTGTTCTCCCGTCACGCCACCGCGATCACCCTGGTGCTGTACGCGTCCGGCCAGCACGATCCGCTGATTGAATTCCCCCTGGATGCGACTTTCAACCGCACTGGCGACGTATGGCATACGGAGATCCGCGGTCTCAATGCCAGTGTCCGCTACGGCTGGCGTGCCGACCGGCAACCGCTGGCGCAGGACCGCTTTCACTGTTTCGATGGCTCGCTTGTGCTGATCGATCCCTACGCGCGCGCGATCACCGGTGGCAGCCGGTGGGGCGCCGTGTATACGCGGACGGGCCAGGCGGAAAATGCCAACGGCGCCGAACGGCGCTCCCTCTACGTGCATGACGAGTTCGACTGGGAATCCGTGCGGCCGCCGTGCATCCCACTCCCCGACAAGGTGATATACGAAGCGCACGTGCGCGGGCTGACGCAGCACGAATCCTCGGGCGCGAAGCATGCCGGAACGTATCTGGGCTTGATCGAGAAGATCCCCTACTTCCGTGAGCTCGGCGTGACGACCATCGAGCTGCTCCCGGTGTACGAGTTCGACGAGAACGAACTCACGCGCGTCGATCCGACAACGGGACAGCCGCTCAAAAACTTCTGGGGCTACAGTCCGATCGGGTTCTTCGCGCCCAAGGCGGCGTACGCCAGCACCGGCCGCGATGGCGAACAGGTGCGCGAGTTCAAACAGATGGTGCGCGAGCTGCATCGCGCCGGGCTCGAGGTGATTCTCGACGTGGTCTTCAATCACACCGGCGAGGGGACGGACCGCACGATGAGTTTCCGCGGACTCGACAACCGCACGTACTACATGCTCGATCCGGCCACCGGCGAGTACCTCAACTATTCCGGCTGCGGCAACACGCTGAACTGTAACCATCCGGTCGTCCGCGATCTGATCATCGACGCGCTGCGCTACTGGGTGTTGGAGATGCACATCGACGGCTTCCGCTTCGATCTCGCGTCCATTTTGGGGCGCGGCCAACACGGCGAAGTGCTCGCCAATCCACCCTTGCTCGAACGCATCGCCGGCGACCCGGTGTTGGCCAACGTCACCCTGATCGCCGAGGCGTGGGACGCCGCCGGGCTCTATCAAGTCGGCAGCTTTGCCGCGGGCGATCGCTGGGCCGAATGGAACGGGCCGTTCCGCGACGATGTCCGCCGCTTCGTGCGCGGTGACGCCGGTTTCACCAGCCAACTCGCCACACGCTTGGCCGGCAGCTCCGATCTGTTCGACCACTCCGGTCGCCGCCCGTGCCACTCGATCAATTTCATCACCTGCCACGACGGTTTCACCCTCGCCGATCTGGTCGCATACGATCGCAAGCACAACCAAGCCAACGGCGAGAACGACGGCGATGGCAGCGACGCCAACTTCAGCTCCAACGGCGGCACCGAAGGGCCCACCAGCGATCCCGCGGTCATCGCTCTGCGCCATCGCCAACAGCTCAACTTCCTCACCCTGCTGCTGCTCGCACAGGGCACGCCGATGCTGCTCGCCGGCGACGAGTTCAGCCGCACCCAGCGCGGCAACAACAACGCGTACTGCCAGGACAACGAGATCGGTTGGATTGACTGGCGTTTGCTCGAACAACATCGCGATCTGTTCCGCTTCGCCAAGATGCTGATCGCCTTCCGCCGCGCCCATGCGGTGCTGCGGCGCACCGAGTTCCTCACCGGAGAGGGGACTGTCGCGCATCCGCGTCCGGACGTCGCCTGGCACGGCGTGCACCTCGACAAGCCCGACTGGGGCGATGCGTCCTGCGCCTTGGCGATGCACCTCGCCGGTGAGCACGCGACCCCCGCGGATTGCGACATCTATCTTGCCTGCAACGCATGGCGCGATGCCCTCACCTTCGAGCTGCCACCGCCACCAGCCGGACAGCATTGGGTCCGCGTCATCGACACCGCGCAGCCGAGTCCCGCCGACATCGCCGAGCCCGGTCAGGAGTTCCGTCTCGACACTACAAATGGCTACTTAGTCAACGCCCGCACGTGCGTCGTCCTGCGCAGCAGGTGATTCTCGTAGGGGCGACGCATGCGTCGCCCGCAAGCTCACGCCGGATTGTTTGCACGACTGCGGCCGCGCAGCGCTTCCCACTCTTCGATCGTACGCGGCCAGTCGGACTTGAGCAGCCGCGACAGCGAGCGGTCGGCGAGCAATCGCCCTTCCGTCTGACAACCCGGACAGTAGTTGGTTTCGTTTTCCGCGTAGCGAATGCGCTGCACCGTGGCGCCGCATGCCGGGCAGGGTTGGCGATAGCGGCCGTGCACCGCGAAGTCGTCGCGAAACGCGGTGACATCGCCCGCCCCGGGAAACCGATCCTTGAACTGCTCGCGCAGCGTGGCGGTCCACCGCTGCAGGACGCCGCGGGTCGCCGCAAACAGACGACCGATGTCGTCGTCACTGAGTTGGCTCGTCAGCTTGATCGGCGACAGGCGCGCCGCGTGCAAGATCTCATCCGAGTACGCATTGCCGATCCCGCTGAAGCGGTGGGGATCGGTGAGCGCGCGCTTGAGCGTGTGATTGCCCTCGAGCAGCGCAACACGAAAGGCGGCCTCATCGCACTCGAAAACTTCGAGACCGCCGGGATCGTGCGCGGCCAGTTCCGCTTTGCCGCGCACGACGTGCAACGAGGCGCGTTTCTTTGGACTCGCCTCGGTCAGCAGCAGCGCGCCGGTCGGAAAGTCGAAGGCGGCGAGTCCGATACGTCCGGGCGGTTTGGCGCCGCGCCGTCCCCAACGGAAGCGGCCGGCGATCATCAGATGAAAGACAAGGAAGAGATCACCGCCGAGAGTCAGCACGATCCGCTTGCCGAGCCGGTCGACCGCGCCGACTAGTCTTCCCTCGACCTCCTTGATCGGCGGATCGACCGAGCGCAGCACAAACGGACTCGCCAAGCGCACGCGCTCCAGCGGCAGTCCCACGATGCGTGGCCGCAGGGCTGAGCAATACATCTCGACGTCAGGCAACTCGGGCATCGCCGCTCTCACATCACAATCG
>JBGOUW010000496.1:0-3749 GCA_041477755.1 Binatia bacterium | reverse complement strand
GTGAGAATCTGCGCTTCGAACACATCGCTCCAGTGTGTGATGGCTTTGCATTCAACAATCACCCGTTCGCTCACAATCAGGTCGATCCGCAGCGGCGTCGCCAACGTATGGCCTTTGTATGGAATCGGCAGAGCCACCTGCCGTTGAACGAACAAGCCCCGTTGTTGTAGCTCCCACACCAACGCTTCTTCGTATACACTTTCAAGCAGTCCCGGTCCTCCAAGCGTTCGATGTACTTCGACCGCGCACTCGACAATCGCCCCAGTGGCCTCGTTTTCCGTCAAGTCCGCCTCTGCGACTCCGCGCCCCTGCGTCTCTGCGTTGAATTCCGCATCCGCCTCCTAAAGTTCCAAATCCGTCCCCGACGATTCGCGTTCCAAAATTCTCCGGCAGATACCGGCGATGGTCGCCCCGGCTTCGTCCGGGCTCAACCCCAGCGGGCGGATGTTGGAGACGCACTTGCGGTCTGCGTCCGTGGTGCTCGGGCCGGGGTGAAAGGTGAGGTAGCAACCGAGGCTGTCGGCTGTGCCGAGGCCCGGACGCTCGCCGATAAGGTGCACAACCAGTTGCGCGCCAACCACTGCGCCGATGGCGTCGGCAACTGCCACGCGTCCGTTGCGCACTGCTACCGGCACGCCGAGCGTACCGAGGCGCTTGAGATGATTGCGCAGGGTTGGATACAGCCGTTCGAAGTGCGCCTCGGCCGCGTACGCCGACAGGCCGTCGGAGAGTACGAGTTGAATGGCGACGCGCTCGGGACTTTGCGCGCGGATGCGATCGAGCTCGGTTGCGGGCAGGCGCCGGCCGAGCGGCGGCTGGCGAATGTACGTGAGACGGTTCACCGCGCTCGACGTGACGAGGACGAAGCCCAAGTCGCGGAGATGATCGAGAAAGGTCGGACTCCACTCACTCCACACCGCGTCTTGCGCCGCGGCGTGATCGCGTTGGAACTGCAGCCACGTAGCGGTGCGCGGCCGCGCGCCGGCACGGCCCACGTCGAGACGCGCCGGCGTCGCGCGGCGGGCGCGCTCGAAATCGAAGGTCACAACAACACTCGCGCATCGCCGGCGCGCGTGGTCAGGCGGCCGTGTTCCATGAGCCCGCGCGTTTCGAGCCACGCCTCGAACTCCGGCGCGGGGCGCAAGTCGAGCAGCTCGCGCAACGCGCCGGCGTCGTGAAACGACGAGCTCTGGTAATTCAGCATGCAGTCGTCGCCCATCGGCAGCGCCATGAAGTAGTTGCAGCCGGCGGCACTCAGCAGCACGGCGAGATTCTCCAGATCGTTCTGATCGGCGGCCATGTGATTCGTGTAGCACACGTCGACGCCCATCGGGACGCCGAGCAGCTTGCCCATGAAGTGATCTTCTAGCCCGGCGCGGATCACTTGGCGGGCGTCGTAGAGATACTCCGGGCCGATGAAGCCGACGACCGTGTTGACGAGCAGCGGCTGATAGCGCCGGGCCACGCCATAGCAGCGCGCTTCGAGCGTGAGCTGATCGAGCCCCGCGTGCGCCGCGCTCGACAGCTCGGAGCCCTGCCCGGTCTCGAAGTACCAGCGCGCCGGGCCGGTGAGCCGACTCTTCGCGCGAATGATCGCATCGGCTTCGTCGAGGAGCTTGAGATCGATGCCGAAGGCGCGATTGGCCGCCTGCGTGCCACCGACGGACTGGAACAGCAGATCGAGCGGCGCGCCGATTTCGAGCGCGCGCATCTGCGTGGTCACGTGCGCGAGCACGGAGACCTGAGTCGGGACGTCGAGGCGCTCACGCGTCGATTGCAGGGCGTCGGCGAGGCGCTGCACGACTTCGATGCGATCATCGACCGGATTGATACCCAGCACCGCGTCGCCGCATCCGTAGCTCAGCCCTTCGAGGGTACTCGCGAGCACGCCCTCGACACCGTCGCGTGGATGATTCGGTTGGATGCGCGTCGCCAGTCGTCCGCTCTGCCCGAGCGTGCTCCGGCCGGCGACAATCACCGGCAGCTTCTTCGCGGCCAGCATCAGGTCGAGGTTCGACATCAGCTTCGCCACTGCCGCGACCATCTCGGGCAGCAGTCCCGGACGCAGCGCGATCACCGCGTCGCTCGCATCGGCGAGCAGATGCTCGCGCAGCTCGCCAACCGTCCAATCGGCGATCCGTTGATAGATGGGCTGGTCGAGCTCGCTGAGAAACGCCCGGCTCAGCTCGTCAACCTCTGGTGGCAGCAACGGCTCGTCAACGAAGGTCCGCAGCCGCACGTCGGCAAGCGCGGTCTTTGCGGCGACGCGTTCCTTGGCATCGGCGGCGGCGAGGCCGGCGAGTTGATCGCCCGACTTCTCCTCATTCGCCTTCGCCATCACTTCAGTGAGCGATGCGAACGTGTAGCCGTCCGCGCTGATGGGCATGCCCGAGCATACGGAGCGCGCCTGCACGCCGTCAAGCGTCGTCGCGAACAGTGTCGTCGAGAACTGCGCTCACTGTGTCCCCCCGACTTCCATCTCAGCTCCCGCGGCGCGCTGGATTGGTAGGACAGGTTGTCCGCACGAGGACTTCTCCTTGCACACCGATCGGTGTACACTCCGCAAATGAAGCGGCGGGAGCTGGAGCGGCGGTTGCGAGATCTCGGGTGGGGGTTCCTGCGGCATGGCGGCAAGCATGATGTATGGTCCAACGACGGGTGAGAGGAGCCCGTACCGCGTCACGCTGAGATCAACGAGAAGCTCGCGGCCGCGATCCTGAGCCGTGCCAGAAAGAAGGGCTGAGTATGCGATTTCAAGGCAAGCTTTGTAAGGACGGGAAGTGGTGGCTGGCCGAGGTGCCGGTCTTTGATGCGATGACTCAGGGGCGCACACGCAAGGAGGCGCTCGCCATGATTGCGGACTGGTTCGTCACGATCGCCAATCGGACGGAATTTTCGGTGCGGATTCACTCGACCGGGGGCGATGACTTCGAGGTCAGTTCGGAGGATTCGCGCACGATGATCAGCCTCCTGCTCCAGAGGCAGCGTCAGAAGACGGGGCTTACGCTCGCCCAAGCCGCCCAGCGACTCGGTGCGAAATCCCGCAACGCGTATGCGCGCTACGAACAAGGCGTCTCAGTGCCGACGGTGGAGAAACTCGATGAATTGCTGCGGGCAATTGCGCCGGACCGAGACATTGTAGTTCGCCAGAGCCATGCGGCGTGAACCTGTACGAAACGGCGTCGAACCAACGCGGGATCGGGGTTGCCCGAATTGGGACGACCCCTCTCCCAATCCTCGCTGCGGCGGCCGCTCAGTGTTATCCCCCTTCGGCATCACTTCGGCGAGCGATGCGGACGTGTCGCAGTCGACGCTGATGGTCATGCCCGAGCATGCGGAGCACCGCTGCAGGTCGTCGAGAGTCCGCCCCAGCGCGGAGAGCGTCGACGAATCGAGATGGTCGGCTGGGTGCAAGATTGACATCCGCAAAGGTCGCTTCTAAGACGGCGGCATGCCAGCAAAGAGTGGTTCAGCAACCATGGTTCTTCCGGAAGACATAGGCCCGTCAAGACCGCGGAGTGGTCGCGGCAAGCGCGGCACACGAGGAGTGACGGCTGGTGTCAGACCGACAAAAGCCCACGGCAATGAGGCGGCGGGAGACCTGGAAATCCTCAACCGAAATGTGGGCAGGTTGAATCGGGAGGCGCGTGACGTCCTCAGCTTTCAGGTGCCCGTTCGAGACGTGGCGACCTGTATCGAGTTCGCCACCCTTCCAGCCGAGATCCGAAGCGTTCTCGGGTTTTCGTCAT
>JBGOUW010000291.1:0-6520 GCA_041477755.1 Binatia bacterium | reverse complement strand
TGGCCGCATTCGCGCGATCGACTGCTGGGAGATCGCGCGGGTCGCCAAGCGCGCCGGCGCGCCCGCCCACGTCGCGGCCGGGGTGCGGCTGCTGCGCACGGTGGGCGACGTCGTCGCCAGGGGCGAACCGCTGTTCGAAATCCATGCGCAAAGCACGGCGCAGCTCGAGTTCGGCCGCACCTACGCTGCCGCGCATCCCGACATCGTTTGCTTCGGGTTCTGAATGGCGCCGCCGCCCCGCCGCCGGCTTGGTGCGTTGCTGCTCGTCGTCGCCTGTGTCATCGGCTGCATCCATCTTTATGGGCGCGACTCGATCGACGAGGGCGACAATCTCGCCGCCGGCATGCTGATGGCGCGCGGCTGGGTGCTGTACCGCGACATCTTCTCGCACCATTTTCCATTCGCGTACTATTGGAGCGCGTTGGTCGCCGCGTTGTGCGGACCGTCGCTGCTGGCCTGGCGGCTCTCGCAGTTGCTGTTTCAAGTAGCCGCGTTTGGCACCGCGATGTGGCTGACGCCGTTCCCAATCGCGATCGGCATCGCGGCCGTCGTGTGGCGAGCGCTGTCGCCGGCCAATCTCACCAACATGGTCCTGTACCACAACTTTACCGCTATGGCGCTGCTGCTGGTCGGCACGCTGACGGTGGCGATCGCCGGCGGCTATCTGCGCCCCGATCGCCGGCACCGCGCGGCGCTCAGCGCCGGCGCGATCATCGCGATACTCTCCGATCCACTCGCGGCCTATCCCGTGCTGCTCAGCCTGGCGGTGCTCGCGCTGACCGCGGGCGCCCGCTTCAGCCTGCGCATCGGCGTGGCGGTGGCTGCCGCGATGGCGCTGACCGCGGGCTACCTGTGGGGCAGTGGCGCGCTGGGTGCGTTCACCCACGACGTCCTGCGCTTCAACGCCGAAGTGTATGCGAAGTACACCCGCGTCGATCCGTTTCCGCTGTGGCGCACCGCGCAAGTTGCGGCGACGGGGCTCGATGTGTTTGATGCGCGTTGGCGCAATCTCTCGTTGGCGTTGCCGCGGCTGATCGAACCGGACCGCTGGATCTTCACCGGCTTTCTGTTTCGGCTGGCGGTGATCGGCGCGAGCGCGATGCTGGCGCAGCGACGGCGCGTGACCGCGGCGATCTATCTCTACCTGTTTGCGGCGCTGCTCCTCGCCGGCATCGGTGACGAGCGCTTCCGCGCCAACGCGTTCGTGCTCGTGGGGTTGTTTGCCGCGGGAGGGTTGGTCTCGGGCGAGTGGCGCCGGGATGCGGCCGCGCCGCGGGCCGTGACTCGCGGCGCCCTTGCGGTGGCGCGCCTGGCGGTCGCGGCGATGCTGCTGTGGGTGGTAGCGAGCTTTTTGCGCGTGAGCCTCACCCATGTCGACCACTTGAGTTACGCGCACAACTTCGCCGACTACGAGCAGCGAGCAGGGGCGATCACCCGCTTGCGCTGTGACCGCGACGACGTCGCCCTCGCCTACTACCCGTCCGATCCGCTGATGCACGTCTTCACCGGCATGCCGCCGGTATCGCGCTATCTGTTCATGCTGCCGTGGGTCG
This sequence comes from Binatia bacterium, assembly GCA_041477755.1. Taxonomy (GTDB): domain Bacteria; phylum Desulfobacterota; class Binatia; order HRBIN30; family JACQVA1; genus JACOST01. The sequence goes on along the minus strand of JBGOUW010000291.1, from coordinate 4,967 downwards.
CCGAGGTCGGCCAAGCGGATGTGCTGGCGAGCTTGCCGACCACCGATGCCGTCGTATCGATCGATCTCTCCGGCGGCGTGTGGGGCCATCGCACGCGCGACTATCTCGCGCCGATGGTGCAGTTTCTCGATACGCGCTACGTGAAGGTTGCGGACGGGCTGTGGGTGTCTCCGCGGCTCGCGCATGCCTGCCCGCAGTAGTCATCAATGAGAACGATGAGGGTCCACGCAGCGCTCCAGCCACCGATCGATGCGCAATCGCTGCCTGGCCTGACGCAGGTTGAAGCCGCCCGCCGCTTGGAGGCCGATGGCTTCAACGAGATCCCAGCGCAGAACCGGCGCAGCGCGTTGGCGATGGTGGCGGGCGTGCTGCGCGAGCCGATGTTGCTCCTGCTGCTCGCGACCGGCGCCATCTATCTCGCGCTTGGCACGCTCGGCGAGGCACTCATGCTGCTGGTCGCAGTGTTCCTCGTCATCGCCATCGAGCTGTACCAGGAACACAAGACCGAGCGCGCGCTCGAAGCGTTGCGCGATCTAACCAGCCCGCGCGCACTGGTGATTCGCGATGCTCAGCCGCGGCGCATTCCGGGCCGCGAGGTGGTGCGTGGCGACGTCTTGATCCTGTCAGAGGGCGACCGCGTGCCGGCCGATGCGGTGCTGCTGTCGGCGACGCACCTCTGGATCGACGAGTCCCTGCTCACCGGTGAGTCGCTCCCGGTGCGCAAGTCGGCGCACACTGATGCGGCGCCGCTCGAGCGTGGCGACGAACCGTACCTCGTCTATTCCGGCACGCTGGTGACGCGCGGCCACGGCATCGCTCGGGCTGAGCAGACGGGCATGCAGACCGAGCTCGGCAAGGTCGGCCGCAGCCTGCAGAGTCTCGAATCGGGAGACACCCACTTGCGCGCGGAAATGAAGCGAATCGTGCGCATCTTCGCCGTGCTCGGGATCGGTTTGTGCGTCGCGGCGAGCGTGCTCTATGCGCTGACCATCGGCGGCTGGCTGCGGGCGTCCCTGGTTGGCATCTCGTTGGCGATCTCGATGACACCAGAAGAGTTTCCCGTCGTGCTGGCGGTATTTTTCGCGCTCGGCGCGTGGCGAATGTCGAAACGCCGTGTGCTGACGCGGCGCCCGCAAGCCATCGAAGCGCTGGGCGCGGTCACCGTGTTGTGTGTCGACAAGACCGGCACGCTCACGCTCAATCAGATGTCGGTGACTCGTTTGGTCGCGGATGAAGAGGCCGTTGAACTCGTCGACAGCCGGCAGCCGCTTCCCGAGTCGTTTCATGCCCTCGCCGAGTTCATGTTGCTGGCGAGCCAACGCGATCCGTTCGATCCCACCGAGTTGGCGCTCAAGCGCTTCGCCGGCGACGCCCTCGCCGACACCGAGCATCTGCACGGCGACTGGCAGTTGGTGCGCGAGTATCCGCTCTCCAATGAGTTGCTCGCGCTCTCGCACGTGTGGCGTGCGCCCGATGCTACGGAGTACGTCATCGCGGCCAAGGGCGCGCCGGAAGCGATCGCAGACCTGTGCCACGTGAACGCGGCGCAGGCGCGCGCGATCACGCGCAAGGTCACCAGCCTTGCCGAGGACGGCCTGCGCGTGCTCGGCGTCGCGCGCGCCTACTTCCGGCAGACGACCTTGCCCGAGCAACAGCACGACTTCGACTTCGAGTTTCTCGGACTCGTCGGGTTGGCCGATCCGGTGCGCGCCACGGTGCCGCGCGCGATTCGCGAGTGTTACGACGCGGGCATTCGTGTGGTCATGCTGACCGGCGACTACCCCGGCACGGCGCAGAACATCGCGCGCCAGATCGGGCTGGCGGAGTGGCAGACGGTGTTGACCGGCGCTGAGCTGCACGCGCTCGATGACGCAGAGCTGGCACGGCGTATTCCGCATGTGAACGTGTTCGCGCGCATCGTGCCGGAACAAAAGCTGCGCCTCGTCAACGCGCTCAAGGCGACCGGCGAGATCGTCGCGATGACCGGCGATGGGGTCAACGACGCGCCGGCGCTCAAGGCCGCGCACATCGGGATCGCGATGGGCGGGCGCGGTACCGACGTCGCCCGTGAGGCCGCGGCCATTGTGTTGCTCGACGACGACTTCTCGTCCCTTGTCGAGTCGGTCCGTATGGGTCGGCGGATCTACGACAACCTCAAGCGGGCGATGGCGTACATCTTCGCGGTCCACATCCCGATCGCGGGCGCCGCCCTGGTGCCGCTGCTGCTCAAGTGGCCGCTGGTGTTGCTGCCGGTCCATCTCGTCTTTCTCGAGCTGATCATCGACCCGGCGTGCTCGCTCGGATTCGAGGCGGAGCAGGAAGAGGTCGACGTCATGACCCGCCCGCCGCGCGACCCGCATGAGCCGATGTTCACCCGCGCCATGATCGGGCTCGGCTTGTTGCAAGGGCTCGGCATCTTGGTCACGGTGCTGCTGGTCTTTGGCTGGGCGTTGCGCCACGACCGTGACGAGCGGGCGGCGCGCGCGCTGATGTTCGCCACGCTGATTGTTGCCAACCTCGGTCTGATTCTGGTCAACCGGTCGTGGTCGCGCACGATCGTGCAGGTCGCGCAGTCACCGAATCGCGTCTTGTGGTGGGTCGGCGGCGGGGCGCTCGCGCTGATGATTCTGGTGCTCACCGTTCCGGGTTTGCGCGATCTGTTTCAATTTGCGCCGCTGCGACTCGGCGATTGGGCGCTGTGCCTGGTCGCCGGGGTCGCCAGCGTGGCGTGGTTCGAAGTGGCCAAGCTGTGGTCGCGTGCTACCGCGTGAGTGTCGCGCGCGTGATCGTGCCCGGCTGCGACTGGCGGGCGACGCGCTAGTTTGAAAGAATCCTCCGCATGGCGATCCAGTCGTTCAACCCGGCAACCGGGGTCGTGCTCAAACGCTTCGCTCCGCACACGTCCGCGCAGATCGATGCAGCGCTGGCGTCCGCGCAGCGCAGCTTCCGGCAGTGGCGCGACGTTCCACTGGTCGAGCGAGGACGGCTCATACAGCGGGCGGCGGTGATCTTGCGCGCCGATGCGGCCCACTTTGCGCAGTTGATCACCCTCGAAATGGGCAAGCCCATCGCGCAAGCACGGGCGGAGGTCGAGAAGTGCGCATCGGCCTGCGAATACTTCGCGAGCGAAGCGCCGCGGCTGCTTGCCGACGAGTCGATCGCGACCGAGGCCACGCGCAGCATCGTCGAGTTCGATCCGCTCGGCGTGGTGCTGGCGGTCATGCCGTGGAATTTCCCCTTCTGGCAAGTATTCCGTTTCGCTGCGCCGGCGCTGATGGCCGGCAACGTCGGCGTGCTCAAACACGCGTCGAACGTGCCGCAGTGTGCGCTCGCCATCGCGGCGGTGTTCCGTCGCGCCGGCCTTCCGAAGGGTACGTTCCAGACGCTGCTGATCGAATCCCGCCGCGTCGCCCGGGTCGTTACCGACTCACGCATCGCGGCCGTGACGCTCACCGGCAGTGAAGCGGCGGGCGTCGAGGTGGCCATCGCGGCAGGCGCGCAGCTCAAGAAGGTTGTGTTGGAGCTGGGCGGATCGGATCCGTTCATCGTGCTCCACGACGCCGACCTCGATCGCTGCTCGGCGATCGCTGCACAGGCGCGCACGATCAACTCGGGTCAAAGCTGTATCGCGGCCAAACGTTTCATTGTCGAACGTTCCGTCGCCAGAGAGTTCACCGATCGCTTCACCGCGGCGATGGCGGCGCTGCGCGTCGGCGACCCGCTGGATGAAACCACGCAAGTCGGCCCGCTGGCACGTCCCGACCTTGTCGACGAGATCGACCGGCAGGTCCGCCAGTCGCTGCGCCGCGGCGCCACGCTACTGACTGGCGGCACACGCCTCAGCCGCACCGGCTGCTTCTATCCGCCGACGGTGTTGGCACGCGTCCGTAAAGGAATGCCGGCTTACGATGAGGAAGTGTTCGGCCCGGTGGCAAGCGTAATCGTGGCGCGCGACGCGGACGATGCCGTGCGGCTCGCTAACGATACTCGCTTCGGGTTGGGCGCCAGTCTGTGGACTCGCGATGTCGAGCGCGCCCAGCGGCTGGCTCGGCGACTGGAAGCCGGCGTCGTGTGTATCAACGAGGTGGTGAAGTCCGACCCGCGCCTGCCCTTCGGCGGAGTGAAGAGATCTGGCTATGGGCGCGAGCTGGGCGCGTATGGGATCAAGGAGTTCACCAACATCAAGACGGTGGTAAGCGCGTAGCGTCTTGCCCCGGAGGCTCAAGCTAAGGACACGCGGTCAGGGCGATGTTCACCGCCGCGATAACTTCTTCCACAGTGATCTCTCCATCTCGGCCCGCATCGCCTTCGGGACAGGTCGAAAGCGGAGTTAGGCCGAGTGCGATATTGACCATGGTGATGAGTTCTTCGACCGTGACCTCAGCGTCTCCGTTGCAGTTGCCGACACAAGGAACGGGAGTCCGTGTGAGTGTTGCTGTTATGGTGGCTGTCAGAGTTTGAGTTGGCGTCGGCGACTCAGTTGGAGTGCTCGTACTGGTGAGTGTTGGAGTCGAAGTTGCGGTCGAACTTGCCGTCGGCGTTGATGTCGGTGTCGGTGTCGCCGTCGGAGTCGGTGTCGCCGTTGGCATAGCCGTCGGTGCAGCATGCATGCCCTTGGCCGCTGCGGCCAAGCGCGCCTTGGTGAAGTATGGTGCATCGTTCGCCGTGGGGTTCCCCGTCACGGTGACCGCTGCGCCTGAAACCGTCGTAACGGCAGGGTAGGTCAGATAGACCGTCGTCGCCGATACCTTTGCGATGATGGTCTTGAAATCGGCTCCCGCCACGCCTGCTCCGGCGATCTCCACCTCTTTGCCGGAAGCGAAGCCGGTCGCGTCCGCAACGGTCAAAGGATTGATTGTCACCCCATCGGTAGATCCCGCCGTGACGGATCCGGTGGTCGTGACGTCATCGCGTGACACTCCGCCGCCGTGACACTGGCCGCAGGCGTTGTCGAGGTCAATCCAGAC
>JBGOUW010000085.1:0-12509 GCA_041477755.1 Binatia bacterium | reverse complement strand
GCCGCCGACGCGCAACGTGCCGAGATCGCCGGCAGCAAGCACCAGCTTGAACAGTGGCTGGGACGCCCGGTGACCAGCTTTGCCTATCCCTACGGTGGGGCGTTGGCCTTCAACGCCACATCGGTGACTACCACGCGTGCGGCCGGCTTCACGTCTGCGTGCGTGCTCGACGCTCGACGCGTCCGTCGCGGCGCCGATCCGTTTCGGCTCTCACGGGTGATGGTCAGTGGTGCGCGACAATGGACGAGCGATCAGTTTGCGCGCTGGCTGCAAACGCGCTGAATGCTCAACGTGTCCGACTCGGCTGCGTGTACCACCACGCCCACGCGATCAGTACGCCTTGCAGCGGAAGCCGCACCCAATTGAGAATGCCCGCGCCCTCTGTCGCACCGAACAGCGGCACGTTGTTGAGCGCGATGTGAAGGTTGGCGGGAAAGACCGCGATCAGCAGCAGGATTGTCGCCCACGCGGCCACGATGCGGGTGCGCGGAATCAACACGCCGACGCCGCATGCGACTTCGGCGACGCCCGACAGGTAGATGAGGAACAGATGCGCCGGCAGATACGGCGGCATCATCGGCAGGTACGCATCCGAGTTCCGAAAGTGCATGACCCCACCGAAGATGTAGAAGATCCCCATCAGCCACAGCGGGACGAGTTTGAGAATTCTCATGCGGCGAGTTTGTAGTCCGGCTGCACAGTCGAACACAAGCGCCTCCACCCTACCCCTCCTCCGTTCGCCGAGGCCTGTCCTGAGCAAAGTCGAAGGATGCTCACGGAGGAGGGAACCGGAAGCCGTCGCAACACATGCTCTGCCCGCCAGAGGGTTCCCTCCTCTGTGGCCACGTCCGGCCACGGAGGAGGGTCAGGGAGGAGGCCGCCCTCAGTTCCGCCGCAAAACAACCACACACGCATTCGCGCCGCGGCCGACGGTGTGCGCGAGTGCGATGCGCGCGTTTGGAATCTGTCGCGGCCCCGCCGTACCGCGCAGTTGCCAAGTAAGCTCGACGATCTGACCGAGCGCCGAGGCGCCGAGCGGTTCGCCTTTCGAGAGCAGGCCACCGCTGACGTTCACCGGCAATCGCCCGCTGCGGTCGGTGACACCGTCGGCGATCCACTTGCCGCACTCGCCGCGTGCACACAGCTGTAGCTCCTCGTAGGATTGCAGCTCGCGGCCCGATTCGGTGTCCTGCAGCTCAACGACGTCGAGATCGTCCGGCCCGAGACCGGCCGCCGCGTATGCCGCGCGCGCCGCCAACTCCGTCGGCGAGGTCACTTCGTCATCAATAAGCCCACACAACGGCGTGTGCTCACCAAGCACGTTGCCCGGTAAATGCGAACGCAGCGCGGCGCCGGCGACGACGACTTCACCAGGCGCACCCGTCGCCGGCCGCAGCACCACCGCGGCTGCACCTTCGTTCGGCGAGCACAGCATGTAGAGCGTGAGCGGATCGCACACCATCGGCGAGTTGAGCACCTGCTCGACGGTGAAGGGCTTGCGGAACATCGCATACGTATTGTCGACGCCGTGACGATGATTCTTGACGGATACCTGCGCGAGTTGCACGCGCGTGACGCCGCTCTCCAACATCAGGCGCTGCGCGCGCAGCGCGAAATACGCGGGCGCAGGGCTGAGGCCCATCTGCTCCGCCCACGGTTCCCAGAACGACGAGCGGATGATGCCGCGCGGCATCTTCTCCATGCCAAACGCGAGCACGCAGTCGTATTGCCCCGAACGAATCGCCTCGACACCGAGTTGCAGCGCCGCGCCGCCGCTGGCGCAGCCGGCTTCGATGTTCATGATCGGAATGCCGGTGGCACCGATCGCCGTCAGAACGCGATGCCCGGCTGCGACGCCGGAGTATACCGTGCCGCAGTACGCCGCTTGCACTCTGGTGCGCTCCACGCCGGCATCCTTGAGTGCCAACTGCACAGCGGCAACGCCGAGATCGACAACGCTCTTGCTGTCGAACCGCCCGAAGGGATGCAGGCCGACGCCAACGATGGCAACATCGCGGCTCATCGCGCCCTCACCCCTGCCCTCTCCCAGAGGGCGAGGGAGAAAGAAGCTCGGGGGCGAACGCGTAGCTGAGGACTTCGCGCCCATCGTCATCGGTGAACAGCGGCGCGACGCGAAGACGGACCGGCATGCCGATGCGCAAGGCGTCGAGACGCGCCTCGGTCAATGGGCTGATGATGTGCAGCCCCTCGGGCAGCTCCACCACACCGAAGCCATACGGGGCGGTGCCGCGAAAACCTGGCGGCGCGTTGTGCACGACGGTGTAGAGATAGAGTGTGCCTTGGTCGCTCAGTGGGGCAGCCGCGCAACCATCGGCCGCACAATAGGGGCAGGTCGATTGTGCGGGGAAGTGATAGCGTCGGCACTGCTCGCAATGTCCACCCAGCAAGCGCGGGGGATCAATCGAGAACAGCCCGGCACGAATCGAAACGCGCTCCATCCTTCTACCACTCACGACTCACGGCTCACGCCTCACGACCAACCACGTCACTCAAACTCATCAAAGTTCGACACCCGCCAGCCGTCCGCTTCCTTGCGCGTGGTCACCATCCACTTGCGTGTGAAGGTGCCGGCATCTTCGACCCGGATGGAGCCCTCGAACATAAACGACACGCGATCCGCGCCGTCTTCCTTCTTCTCCAGCAGCGAGTAGTGGACGCGCGGCTTGCGCGTGCTCTCGTCGATCACCTGGCCGCTGGTCAGCCGTTGCTCTTCTTCCACCTTCGCCAGCGCCGGCCCGACGCAGAACGGCTTTGCCGCCGCCAGATCGATATCGACGTAGTGCGCATCCACGAATCGCTCGGCCGTACCCTGCGGAGTATCGGCCCCGGCGCGGCAGCCGGCGAGGGCCGCAACGATCGCCAACATGACGATACCCACCGCAAAAGGGTCACCCTGAGCAGAGCGCAGGGTTTCTCTTCGCGCGGCGAGTGCGAACAGCGCGCAAGAGAGATTCTTCGCTGCGCTCAGAATGACAGCGTTCGGGGCAGCATCAGACATCATTTCTATTTCTTCCCGAACAGCGCATCCAATTTCGCCCGTGTAGCGGCGCCGGGTGACATTGCTGCACCCGCGGGGCCGACGCGAAACGCGAAGTACTCGCAGAAGTTGCCGGCCACCTTGTCAACTTGCCGTTCGGCTTGAGTCTCCAAACAATCGTTGTGCGAGCCGGGTGCGTAAAAGCGGCAATTGCGGCAGCAATGCAGATCGCTACCGCACGTCAGGCAGGCGTCGCGACGGCCGATCCGTTCGAGCCGGCCGATGTCGTTGCCGCAGCGGTGGCAGATCTGTTCGCGCGCGGTGCCCGCTTCACGCACCGCGCGTCTCCGCAACTGTCGAATCAAGAGGCACTGTCGCTCCCGCCATCTTCCTTGCTTTGGGACGCCGGGTTGATACCATACGGTCGCAGTCGCTCACAACGAGACGAGCGTGTGAAATGTTGAAGCAGATCGACGAATTCGAGCAGGCCCTGCGTATTGAGCGCAACGCATCACCGCACACGGTGCGCAACTACGTCAGCGACCTGCGTCAGTTCCGCGCCTTCCTGGCCGAACAGCACTTGTGCGGCGCGTCGGCCGACACCGATGCCGAAGTGCGGGAGCTCGACCAGGCGGCCATCCGCGCCTATCTCGTCGACCTGTTGCAGCACACGCGCAAGAGTTCCGCCGGCCGCAAGCTCTCGGCCGTGAAGACCTTCTGCCGCTTCCTGCGCCGCCGCGGCGTGATCGATCACGATCCAACCGCGGGCATCCGCACGCCCAAGAAGGAGCAGCAACTGCCGGTGCACCTGACGGTCGACGACATCTTCCGGCTGATCGAAGCGCCGTCGACGGTGACGCCCGACGGCTGCCGCGACCACGCGATGCTGGAAGTGATCTACTCGTCCGGGCTGCGCGTCAGCGAACTCGTGTCGCTCAACTGGGACGACATCGATCGCGAGCTCGAGCTGGTGCGCGTGCGCGGCAAGGGCGGCAAGGAGCGCATCGTCCCCATCGGAAAAAAGGCGTTGGCGGCGTTGGATACCTATCGGGCGCGGCTCGGCGAGCTGTGCCACGCGCGACTGTTCGATTTGCGGGCGGTGTTTCTCAATCGCCGCGGCCAGCGCCTGACCACCCGCAGCGTCGGTCGGGTGGTCGAGCACTACATCCTGGCCGCCGGCATCGCTACCAAAGCCAGCCCGCACGCGTTGCGCCATAGCTTCGCGACGCATCTGCTCGGTGCCGGTGCCGATCTGCGCGCGATCCAGGAGCTGTTGGGGCACTCCAGCCTGTCCACTACGCAGAAGTACACGCATCTCAACCTCGACCATCTGATGGCGGTCTACGACAAGGCGCACCCGCGCGCCTGAGCGCGTTGCGCTCGAGGGGATCGAACAGATGGCGAGCCCATCTCATAGTCGCAGTGTTTCCGCCGACGCCGAGTCGCGCATCCGCAGCACCACTATTCTCGCCCTCAAGCATCAAGGGACAGTAGTAATGGCGGGTGACGGCCAGGTCAGTCTCGGCAACACCGTAATGAAGTCGACGGCGCGCAAAGTGCGCCGCATCTACAACGGCCAAGTCGTCGCCGGCTTCGCCGGCTCGAGCGCCGATGCGTTCACCTTGTTCGACAAGTTCGAAAAGAAGTTGGAACAGTACAACGGTAACCTGACGCGCGCGGCGGTCGAGCTGGCCAAGGACTGGCGCACCGATCGCGTGCTGCGGCGTCTCGAGGCGCTGCTGATCGCCGCGAATCGCGACGCCATCCTGGTCTTGTCCGGCAGCGGCGACGTGATCGAGCCGGACGACGGGGTTATCGCCATCGGCTCGGGCGGCAACTACGCCTTGGCCGCCGCGCGCGCGCTGATGGCGCACTCGCCGCTGCCGCCGCGAGCGATCGCGGAGGAAGCCATGCGCATCGCCGCCGGCATCTGTGTGTTCACCAACACCAACTTCGTGATCGAGGAACTGACATGAGCACCATGACGCCCCGAGAGATCGTCTCGGAGCTCGACCGCTACATCGTCGGCCAGCGCAAGGCCAAACGCGCGGTGGCCATCGCGCTGCGTAACCGCTGGCGGCGGCTGCAGGTGCCAGAAGAACTGCGCGACGAGATTGCGCCGAAGAACATCATCATGATCGGTCCGACCGGCGTCGGGAAGACCGAGGTGTCGCGTCGTCTCGCCAAACTCGCGCAGGCGCCGTTCCTCAAGGTCGAGGCCTCCAAGTTCACCGAGGTCGGCTACGTCGGCCGCGACGTCGAGTCGATGATCCGCGACCTCGCCGATCTCGCCGTGAAGATGGTGAAGGAAGAGGAGCAGGAGAAGGTGCAGGTCCGCGCGCGCGATCTCGCCGAAGAGCGGCTGCTCGACTTGCTGCTACCGCCCGTCCATGGCGATCGCGGCGATCGGCGCGTGCAACCGATGGGGACCGGGAGCGAAGCGATCGATGTTACCGACGACAGCGCCGGCGCTACGCGCGACAAGCTGCGCCGCATGCTGCGCGACGGCAAGCTCGATGACCGCGTCGTCGAGCTCGAAGTCAGCGCCAGCGCGACGCCGATGATCGAGGTCTTCACGCCGCAAGGCATGGAAGAGATGGAGTTTCATCTCAAGGACATGTTCTCCAATCTGATGCCGAAGAAGACCAAGAAGCAACGGCTCCCGGTGCGCGACGCGCTCACGTTCCTCACCCAGGAGGAGGCGGGCAAGCTGGTCGATATGGACGCGGTCCACAAGGATGCGGTGCGGCGGGTGGAGCAGACGGGCATCATCTTCATTGACGAGATCGACAAGATCTGCGGCCGCGAGCACGCCGGCGGTCCCGACGTCTCGCGCGAAGGCGTGCAGCGCGATCTGCTGCCCATCGTCGAAGGCTCCACGGTGAACACCAAATACGGCATGGTTCGGACCGATCACATTCTGTTCATCGCCTCGGGCGCGTTCCACATCTCGAAACCGTCGGATCTGATCCCGGAGTTTCAGGGCCGCTTCCCGATTCGCGTCGAACTCGATCCGCTCACGCAAGACGATTTCGTGCGCATTCTCACCGAGCCGCAGAACGCGCTGGTCAAGCAGTACGTCGCGTTGATGGCGACCGAGAAGGTCCACCTGGTCTTCCGCGACGACGCCGTTGCGGAGTTGGCATCCATCGCCGCCCGCGTGAACGAGCGCACCGAGAACATCGGCGCGCGGCGGTTGCACACGGTCGTCGAGCGGTTGCTCGACCAAGTCTCCTTCGACGCCCCCGAAATGACCGGCAAGGAGATCATCATCGACGCGGCCTACGTGCGCGACAAGCTCGACGAGATCGTCAAGGATGAGGACCTCTCTCGCTACATCTTGTAGACGGAGGTCGCGCGGAGCGAACGACAGATGCAGAACTTGATCCAGAAGGCCGAGACCCTGCTCGACGCCCTGCCCTTCATTCAAACCTTCGCGGGCAAGACGTTCGTCATCAAGTACGGCGGCCACGCCATGGTCGACGAAGAACTGAAGGCGAGTTTCGCGCAAGACATCGTCCTGCTCAAGTTCGTCGGCATGAACCCGGTGATCGTCCACGGCGGCGGCCCGCAGATCGGCGACATGCTCAAGCAGCTCAACATCGAATCGACCTTCGTGCGCGGCATGCGCGTCACCGATCAGGCCACGATGGACGTCGTCGAGATGGTGTTGGTCGGCAAGATCAACAAGGAGATCGTGACCCTGATCAATCGCCACGGGGGGCGCGCCGTCGGCCTGTCCGGCAAAGACGGCGATCTCATTCTCGCGCGCAAGCTGAACGTGACGGTCGAAGAGGAAGGTAAGCGCTCGCGGCTCGATGTCGGCATGGTCGGCGAAGTGCGCGCGATCAATCCGATGGTGATCGAATCGCTCGACCGCAGCAACTTCATCCCGGTGATCGCGCCGATCGGCGGCGGCGACAAGGGCGAGACGTACAACATCAACGCCGACTTGGTCGCCGGCAAGGTCGCCGAAGCCTTGCACGCTGAGAAGTTGATCCTACTCACCGACGTCGATGGCATCCGCGGAGCGGATGGTGCGGTCATGCCGACGCTCGATGTCGAGCGCGCGCGTCAACTCATTCAAGACGGCACCATCGGCGAGGGCATGATTCCGAAGGTCGAGTGCTGCATCGACGCGTTGCGCAGCGGCGTGAAGAAGACACACATCATCGACGGCCGCGTGAAGCATGCCTTGCTGTTGGAGATCTTCACCCGCGAAGGCGTCGGAACCGAGGTCGTCCGCACGCTCCAGCGCGGCGGCGTGGCGAAACGGCGCGTGAGTTCTTCCCCCTCTCCCTCTGGGAGAGGGGTGGGGTGAGGGCCAGACATGATGCGGCGCTACGTTTCTCCCCTCACCTTGACCCTCTCCCAGAGGGACTGTCGAGTTTCCCTGAAGCGTAGGGGCGATGCATGCATCGCCCTCTGTCTTCTCCGCAGTGACCACGCTCACTCGCGGGCGACGCGTGCGTCGCCCCTACAGGGAACGGGAATTCCGCCGGAAGACAGCACGGCAGCCGCGTGTATCGACAGTCCCCAGAGGGGGAGGGAACGTTCCCTCGCAATGGACGGTCAACAAAGATGACGAATCGCGACATCATCGATCTCGGCGCGAAGTACCTCTTTCAGATCTACCCGCGCGCCCCGCTGGCGATCGTGCGGGGCGAGGGCTGCCGCGTGTGGGACGCCGATGGCAAGTCGTATCTCGACTTCTTCGGCAGCACCGTGGTGGTCAACCTCGGCCACTGCCATCCGAACGTGACGCGGGCGATCACCGAGCAGGCCAACATGATCCTGCACGTCTCCAACTTGCACCACAGCGCGCCGCAGGCGCAGTTGGCCGAGCGCTTGTGCACGCACTCGTTCGCCGACCGTGCGTTCTTCTGCAACAGCGGCGCGGAAGCCAACGAGGCGGCGATCAAGCTGGCGCGCAAGTTCGGCGCCGATCACGCCGACGGCCGCTACGAGATCGTCACCATGCTCGGCTCGTTCCACGGCCGCACCATCGCCACCATCGCGGCCACCGGCCAAGAGAAGGTCCGACACGGTTTCCAACCGCTGCCGCAGGGCTTTCGCTACGCCCCGTACAATGACATCGCCGCCGTCGAAGCCGCGGTGACCGATCGCACGATCGCGATCATGCTCGAGCCGGTTCTCGGCGAAGGTGGCATCGTCGCCGCGACGCCTGAGTTCATGAAGCGCGTGCGCGAGCTGTGCAATCGTCGCAGCCTCTTGCTCATCCTCGACGAGGTGCAGACCGGGATGGGACGGCTCGGGACACTGTTCGGGTACGAACTCAGCGGCATCACGCCCGACATCATCACGCTCGGCAAGGGGCTGGGTGGCGGCGTGCCGATCGGCGCCATGCTCGCCACTGAGCGCGTCGCCCCTGCGTTCTCAGTCGGAACGCACGGCACTACCTTCGGTGGTAATGCGCTCACCTGCGCGGTCGGCATCGCGGTGGTCGACACGCTGCTCAACGACGGCGTGCTGGAGAACGGTCGCGCGATGGGCGAGTACCTGCGCGGTGGCTTGCGGCGGCTACAGCGGACCCTGCCGATCATTCGCGATGTGCGGGGGCATGGCCTGCTGGTGGGCGTCGAGCTGGCGCAGCCGGGCGCCGCGGTCGTCGATCGCTGCCGCGCGGCCGGGCTGATTCTGAATTGCACCGCCGACAAAGTGCTGCGCTTCACCCCGCCGCTGATCGTCACGCGCGGCGAAATCGACGAGGCGCTGGCCATCGTCGAGCAGGCCCTTCGACTCGCCGCGGGACAGGCGTCGCAATCATGAAGCGCGACTTCCTGTCGCTCGCGGACTTGCAGCGGAGCGAGCTCGACGAGATCCTCCATCTCTCCGCCACACTCAAGCGCGACCTCAAGGCCGGCAAGCGCCCGCCCCTGCTGGCCGGCAAGACGCTGGCGATGATCTTCGAGAAGCCGAGCCTGCGCACACGCGTCACCTTCGAGGTCGGCACCACCCAGCTGGGCGGGTACGCGGTCTATCTCACGCCCACGGACATTCAGCTCGGTCAGCGCGAGTCGGTCGCCGACATCGCGCGCAATCTCGACCGCTGGGTCGATCTGATCATGGCGCGCACGTTTTCACACGGCACGTTAGTCGAGCTCGCGCAGCACGCGGCGGTACCGGTGATCAACGGGCTCTCCGACATCCTCCACCCGTGCCAAGTGCTCACCGACTGCTTCACGTTGATCGAGAAACGCGGCCGGCTCGACGGTCTGCATGTGGCGTTCATCGGCGACGGCAACAACGTCGTCAACTCGTGGATGAACGCCGCCGCGCAGTTCGGCTTCAGCTTCGCGCTGGCTTGTCCGCCGGGCTACGAACCCAACGAAGCGGTGTACGGCACCGCGGCCAAAGCCGGCGCCAAGGTCACCGTCACGCACGAGGTCGCGGAGGCGGTGCACAACGCCGACGTGCTCTACACCGACGTGTGGACCAGCATGGGCCAAGAAGCCGAAGCCGCACAGCGCCGCAGTGACTTTGCCGGCTATCAAGTGAACGCGGCGCTGCTGCGCCAAGCACGACGCGATGCATTGGTGATGCACTGCCTGCCGGCGCACCGCGGCGAGGAGATCACCGACGACGTCATCGAAAGCCCGCAGTCGATCGTGTTCGATCAAGCCGAGAACCGCCTGCACGTGCAAAAGGGCATCATGGTGTGGCTCGACGACAAACGACCGAAACACCGATGAGGAATTGCGGAATGCGGAGTGCGGAGTACCGAATGCGGAATGCGGAGCGCGGAACGCGGAATGTGGATGTGGAGTCCGACCCTTTCTGGCCTTCTACTTTCGACTTTCAACCTTTGACTAACCTATGAACGACGCACCGAAGAAAATTGTGCTCGCCTACTCGGGTGGGCTGGATACTTCCGTCATCCTCGGCTGGTTGATCGACACCTACGGCGCCGAGGTGATCGCCTTCTGCGCCGATCTTGGCCAAGGCGATGAGCTCTCACCGGTCGAAGGCAAGGCCAAGGCCGGCGGCGCCAGCAAGATCTTCATCGAAGACCTGCGCGAGGAGTTCGCCCGCGATTTCGTTTTCCCCATGCTGCGCGCCAATGCCGTGTACGAAGGCACGTACTTGCTCGGCACCTCGATCGCGCGGCCGTTGATTGCCAAGCGCCAGATCGAGATCGCCAACGCCGAAGGCGCCGATGCGGTCGCCCACGGCGCCACCGGCAAAGGCAACGATCAGGTGCGCTTCGAGCTGACGTACTACGCGCTGCGGCCGGACATCCGCGTCATCGCCCCGTGGCGCATTTGGGACCTCAACTCACGCTCGAAGCTGATCGCTTTCGCCGAATCGAAACGGATTCCGATCCCGGTTACCAAGGAGAAACCGTACAGCACCGATCGCAACTTGCTGCACATCAGCTACGAGGGCGGCATCCTCGAAGACCCCGCCAAGGAACCGTACGAGGACATGTTCCTGCTCACCGTGTCGCCGGAAAAGGCGCCGGACAAGCCGGAGTACGTCGAGATCGAATTCGCGGCGGGCAATCCCGTGACCGTCAACGGCGAGCGGCTGTCACCGGCGACATTGCTGGCGCGGCTCAACACCATCGGCGGCCGCAACGGCATCGGGCGCGTCGATCTGGTGGAGAACCGTTACGTCGGAATGAAGTCGCGCGGGGTCTACGAAACGCCAGGCGGCACCATCATCCACGTCGCGCATCGGGCGCTCGAGTCGATCACGCTGGATCGCGAAGTACTCCACCTGCGCGACTCGCTCATCCCGCGCTACGCCGAGATGGTCTACTACGGCTATTGGTTCGCACCCGAGCGCGAGATGCTGCAGACGATGATCGACGAAGCGCAGCGTCCCGTCACTGGCACGGTGCGACTCAAGCTCTACAAAGGCAACGTCATCATCGCCGGCCGTACGTCGCCCAAGTCGCTCTACGATCCGCACGTCGCGACGTTCGAGGAGGACTCCGTCTACCGCCAAGCTGACGCCGAGGCGTTCATTCGCTTGAACGCGCTCCGGCTACGCATTCGCGCGCGGGTCAACAAGGCCTGACCACGATCGGATTGCTTGACCCTGCGCGCGACATGCGAGTAGACAATCGCGTGGCGCGTTGCTCGTCCTGCAATCACGATAGTCCCGCGGGTTCGAAGTTCTGCCCGGAGTGCGGCGCTGCGCTCGGCGAGCACTGCGCGCAGTGCGGTAACGACCTGCCAGTGAGTGCTAAGTTCTGTCCCGGATGTGGCGCGTCGGTAGCGGCAAGCGAAAAGTTGAAAGCTGAAAGCCAGACCGCTTCCGCAACCCTAACCCCCAACCCCCTAACCCCGAACCCCCTGTCTTCAGGTGAGCGCCGCCAGCTGACGGTGCTGTTCAGCGATCTCGTCGGCTCCACCGAGCTGAGCACGCAATTCGATCCCGAGGAGTGGCGCGAGATCGTTTCGCGCTACCAGCGCACGACAACCGAGGCCGTACAAAAATTCGGCGGGCACGTCGCCAAGAATCTCGGTGACGGGCTGCTCATCTACTTCGGCTGGCCCACCGCGCGCGAGGACGACCCGGAGCGGGCGGTGCGCGCGGGACTCGCGATCATTGAAGAGGTTGAGGGGTTAGGGGTTACGGGGTTGCGAGATCGAGATCCGACCCTAACCCCTGACCCCCTAACCCCCTATCAGTAAGAGTCGGCATGCACACGGGTCCAGTAGTGATCGCCGACGGCGGCGAGGTCTTCGGCGAGACCGCCAACATCGCCGCGCGTGTACAGAGCGCGGCCGAGGCCGACACGGTGGTGATCACCGCCGCAACGCAGCGTTTAGTTGCTGGGCTGTTCGTGGTCGAGGACCGTGGGCCGCAGATGTTGAAGGGCGTGCGCGAGCCGGTGACGCTCTACCGCGTCGTGCAGCCGAGCGGGGTGCGCAGCCGCCTCGATGTCGCGGCGGGACACCTGACGCGCTTCGTCGGTCGCGACATGGAGCTCGGAACGCTCATCGATCGCTGGGAGCGGGCGCAGGACGGCGAGGGGCAGAACGTCGTCGTCCTCGGCGAAGCAGGGGTCGGGAAGTCGCGGCTCGTCTACCAGTTGCACGAGCACATGGCGAAGGTGCCGCACACGTGGCTGGAATGCGGCGCCACGCCGTACACGGAAGGGACCCCGTTCCATCCGATCATCGCGCTGGCGGCGCAAGCGCTGGCGTTCACGCCGGAGGACACAGCGGCCGAGAAGCTCGAGAAGATCGAGCGCGGACTCCGCGCACTCGCCTCAACGGAGAACGTGGCGACTCTTCCCCTAACCCCCAACCCCTTAGCCCCTAACCCCGTATCAACCGAGACCGTGGCCCTGCTCGCGGACTTTCTCGGTCTGCCGCCACCCACGCGACTGCAACTGAGCCCCGAGCTGCAGCGGCGCAAGACGATCGACCTGCTGGCGCAGTGGAACCTGTCGCTCAGCGAGGTACAGCCGCTCGTGCTGTTCATCGAGGATCTGCACTGGTGCGACGTCTCGACGCTGGAGCTGCTGGGGCACCTG
>JBGOUW010000143.1:0-10128 GCA_041477755.1 Binatia bacterium | reverse complement strand
CCCGAGCTGCCGCGAACCTGGGCGGCTCTGCGACGCGGCTGGCGTCAGCTCCCACTCCCCGCCCGCGTGCGGCTGGTGCGGGCGCAGAAGTGGCTGGTGGATCGTCTGTGGCCGCCGCTCGATAGTCGCGCCGCGTGTTTCAACATGCCCAACGGAGAAGTGTGGAGCGGCCTGCGCGTGAACCTCGCCGGGCGTGAGCCGCACGGACGCATTCAGCCGGGCGCGGAGTACGAGGCCTTCTGCGACGCGCTCAGTCGCGACCTGTGCGCTCTCGTCAACGTCGACACCAATCAGCCCGCCGTCCTGAGCGTGCGCCGCACCGCCCAGCTCTATGACGGGCCGCGCCTGATTGACCTGCCCGATCTCTTGGTGGAGTGGAACTGCGCCGCGCCGCTCACCACAGTCTACTCACCGAAGACCGGCAGCGTTACCGTGCCCTTCGTGCACCAACGCTCGGGCCACCACACCAACGAAGGAATGTTCTTCGCCGTCGGTCCGGGCATCCGGCCGGGGCAACTGTCGCAGACGGTGTCGGTGATGGATTTCGCGCCGACGATTGCGACGTTGCTCGATGTACCGTTGCCGAATGTGGACGGCACGCTGATCGCCGCGCTGATCGAGTCATTACCGAGTGCGCGGCAGCGCACGGCGTAGAACATCTTCCACGTCGCGTGTCAGCCGCCGCACATCGAAGCGCGCGGCGACCTCCGTGCGCGCGGCCGTACCCAGCCGAGTGGCGAGCGCCCGATCGCCGAGCACACGGTGCAGCGCTGCCGCCAATCCCGCCCGATCGCCGGGCGGCACGATGAGCGCGGTGTGCTCGTGCGCGAGAATCTCGGGTACGCCGCCGCCGCCATACGCCACCACCGGTACGCCCGCGGCGCCGGCCTCGATCAGGACGCGCCCGAACGGTTCCTCGCGGCTGGCGTGGACCAGCACATCGATCGCCGCGAATACGGCGGCGACATCCGCCTGATGGGCGACGAGGTGGACCTGCGCGCCCAACCCCGATTGCGCAATCAACGTGTGCAACTCGCGTTCGTAGGCGGCGGCGTCGTCGAAGATGTCGCCGCCGACGAGGACGAAGTGGGCCGCGGGAACCTTGCGCAAGAGGTCGGCGGCCGCCGCGATGACGTCGCGTTGCCCCTTCCACGGCTGCAAGCGGGCGACCTGACCGATCAGCGGGGCTTCCGGCGGCACGCCCCACGCGGCGCGCAGGCGTGTGCCCGCCTCGCGGTGATCGCGCTCGGCAATCAGTACACCTTGCCGCACGCCTTGCGGAATGACGCGCACGCGCTGCTGGTTCGGCAGCACGCGGGCGGCGGCTTGTGACACGGCGATCGTGGCCGTCGCCAGCGTACCCATCGCACGCACGTAGACGCCGGGACGTAAGATGTCGTGGACGTGCCAGACCAGCGGCCGCCGCGTGAGCCGCGCGGCCAGCGTCGCATACACGCTCGCGCGCACCGTGTTGCTGTAGACCAGCGCGACGTCGTGCGCCCGTACGATTCGCATCACCGCGGCGGTGCCGCGTCGCAGCGCCGCCGCGCCAGCCATGGTGCCGCGCAGCTGCACCAATGGCAGCTCGTGGACCGTCACGCCCAGTGCGCGCGCAGACTCCGCCAGCGCGCCAGGTTGGGTTGCAAGATGCGGAACGAATTGCGCGCGATCGATCAACTCGCAACACAGCAAGAGCCCGACTTGGGCACCGCCGAGTGCCGGCGCATGATCGACGAAAAGAATGCGGTGTGCAGTCACCCCGAAACCCGGCGTGCTCTTTACGTCGTTCGCCGTGAATGTGAAAGGCGGCGGCTCGTGTCCGCATAACCTGTTGCGCGGCTATCGGCCGCGCGGCCTGTCATGCTATCGCGAGCCGGCGATGCAGGTGATCTACTCGTTTGGCAGCACCGTCGGCGCCTCGGGCTTGGGTACCGACGCGCTCCACGAAGCGCGGGCGCTACACCAACACGGGGCGCTGCGACGGCTGCTGTGCGGCTTCTGTCGCGCGATCGATGTCCCGGCCGCGGCCATTCGCGCGCTCGGCTGGCGCGACCGCGCGGTGCGCAAACTCGCCGCCTACGATCGTAGCGAGAGACTGTTGCACCTGCAGAACCTCCAGTTCGACCACTGGGCGAGTCGCCACATCGAGCCGGCCGATGTGTTCGCGGTGTGGAACACCTGGGGCCTGCAGTCGCTGCAGCGCGCCAAGCGGATGGGCATCCGCACCGCCGTGCTGCGGTACTCTACCGATCCGCGCCACAGCACGGCAGTGCTCGCGGCAGAGCACGCGCGCTGGGGGTTTACGCACCGGCCGCCGGCAGTGCGGCTGCGCCGCAAGGTGGCGGAGTTGGAAGCGGCCGACGCGATCCTGGTGAACAGCGCGTACGCGAAGTCGACCTATGTGCAGCAGGGTGTGGCCGACGCGAAGGTCGTTGCGCTCGCCGGCAGTGGCGCTGACCCGCGCGTCTACGTGCCGGCCGCGCGCCATGGCAAACAACCATTTCGGGTTCTGTTCGTCGGCGCCATCAGTTTGGGCAAAGGCGTGCCGTATCTGTTGGACGCGTGGCGCCGCCTGCAATGGCGCGACGCGGAGTTGGTGTTGGTCGGAGCGGTCGGTCCGCAGGTGCGTGCGCTGCTGGCGCGCGATGGCGGGCCGGGCAATTCCCACTTGCCGGTCCGCATGCCGGGCTACGTTCCGCACCCCGTCGCTCTCTACCAAAGTGCGGACGTGTTCGTGCTACCGACTTTGGACGAGGGCAGCCCCAAGGTCGTGTATGAGGCGATGGCCTGCGGTCTGCCGGTGATCACGACGCCGGCGGCCGGTTCGGAACTGCGCGACGGCATCGAGGGCTTCGTGGTGCCGGTGCGTGACGCCGAGGCGATCGCGGCGCGACTCGAACTGCTGCGTACCGATGAACGACTACGCGGCGAGATGGGACGCGCGGCGCGTGCCCGCGCCGAGCGGTGTAACTGGGACACCCACGGCGACGAGTTCGTGCGCGCGCTGGCGGCGCTGTGCTGAGCGATGCGCATGACGAACACGAGCGCATGACGAACGCATCGATCGAGCCGTTGAAGTCGTTGCGAGTCGTGTTGCTGCTGGCGCTGGCGGTGGGCGCGTATTTCCGCCTGTCGCACCTTGATCGGAAAGTCTACTGGAACGATGAGGCGGGCGGCACGTCGCGGTGGATCGCCGGCTTCACCTCGGACGAAGTCAGCGACGAGCTGCTGGCGCGTGGGCCGGTGTCCGTCAACGACCTCGCGCGCTACCAACGCGTCAATCCGAACAAGGGCCTGCTCGACACGCTGCGGGTGGTCGCGTCGCGCGAACCGCACCACGCGCCGTTGTACGCGACGCTCGCCTGGGTCTGGGCGCACTGGGTCGGCGATTCCGTGCGTGCGCTGCGGGCGCTGTCGGCCCTGATCAGCTTCCTGCAGTTCCCCGCGCTGTGGTGGTTGTGCCGCGAGTTGTTTCCGCAGCGGCGGAGCACCGCGATGGTGGCGCTGGCGTTGCTCGCCGTTTCACCGCTGCAGGTTCTCTACGCGCAGGAGGCGCGCGCGTACAGTTTGTGGGCGGTGACGATTCTGTTGTCGAGCGCGGCGTTGCTGCATGCCTTGCGGGTCGGCGGTCCGGGGGCGTGGCGCGTCTACGCCGGCACGCTCGTCCTTGGTTGGTATGTGCACCTGCTGTTCAGCTTGGTTGCGATCGGGCACGTGTTGTTCGCGGTCATCTCGACCGGATGGCGTGACCGCACGTTACGGACGCTACTGCGCGCACAGGTGATCGGCGCACTCGCGATGACGCCATGGTTCGTGGTTTTCCTGGTGCGGCACCACAACGCGGTCGGGATGATGGCGTGGGTGAAACGCCAAACCGGCCTCGTCGTCTGGACCAAGTCGGTCATCTTGAACCTCGCGTGCATCGTGTTCGATGCGCGCGTTGATCGGGAGCGGGCGATGGGTTTCGGGGCGGTGTTGGCGCTGGCGCTGCTGGTCTTCGCGCTCGGGTCGCTGTGGCGCAACGGTCCGCGCCGGGCGTGGTGGTTCGTCGTCGCGCTCAGCGCGCCGACGGTGCTCGCGCTCGGTGTGCCCGATGTCTTGACCGACGGAGTGCGCCTGGCCACCGCACGCTACGCGATGCCGGCGTATCTCGCGGTGCACCTCGCGCTCGCGCAATTGTTGGCATCTAGAATTAGTGATGCCACGCGTGCGCGGCGCGCGCGGGCATGGGCCGGAATCACCGCCGCGGTGCTGGTGGCCGGCGGCGTGTCGTGTGCGCGCAGCTGGGCGGCCACGACGTGCTGGACCAAGCCGGTAGGCTTCTACAATCGCGAGGTCGCCCGCATCCTGGCGGATCGTCCGCAGCCGTTGGTGCTGAGCGACTCCGTCGGTTCCTTACTATCGCTGAGCCACAGTGCGCAGTCCGATTTCCGCGTCGCCTACGTGGCCCCAGCGCTGCCGGCGATTCCCGACGGCTACAGTGACGTGTTCATTCTGTTGCGGTCCGACACGTTACGCGCGGCGCTCGAAGCGCGCGAAGGCTGGCAAATGGAACCCGTTCACGAACCGGGGCGGCTATGGCGACTGCACCGCGTGGCGAACAGCCGGTGAGCGCGACACGCGCGCGCTCGCGTCTGGGGGTCGTCGTGGGGTTGCTGGCGCTGATGGTGCTCGGCGTCTGGTTCCGCTTCAGCAATCTCGATCGCCGCGTCTATCGCTACGATGAAGCGTTCACAAAGTTGTGGCTGTGCGCCCACAGCGCCGAGGACTTGCAAGCGGCGTTGGCGCAGAACCGCCCGCTGCCGATCGAGATGCTTGCCGAGTACAAACACGCCCGGCCCGGCGGCCGCTGGCGCGACGTCCTCGGTGTGTTCGCGCGCACCGAGCCACACCAAGCGCCGTTGTACGTGACGTTGCTGTGGGCGTGGGTCCAAGTCGCCGGCGATTCGGTGAAGTCCTTGCGTGCGCTATCCGCCACCGTCAGCGTGCTCGCGCTGCCGCTGGCCGTGTGGTTGGGATGGGAACTGTTCGGTCAGTGGGGCAGCGCGCTGCTGATGGGGGCGCTGGTTGCGGTATCGCCGATCCACGTTGTGTACGCGCAGGAAGCGCGTGTCTACAGTCTGTGGGACGTCATCATCTTGCTCTCCAGCGCGGTGTTGCTGCGGGCGGTGCGGCGACCCACTGCGTCGAATTGGTCGCTCTACGCAGCGGTCGTCGGCGTCGGACTCTGGGTACACTTGCCATCCGCGTTAGTGGTGCTCGGGCACGGGTTGTACGTTCGCGGGTGCGCGGGTGAGTGGCAGACAGCGGAGCGGAACATTGCAGCGAGGCCGACGGCAACGAGGTCGACAGCGATGATGCGGCGCTATCTGAGCGCGGTCCTCGTCGGCGTCTTCCTCTGTACGCCGTGGTTGGTGAATCTCATCCAACAATGGGCCGTGGCCGTGGAGCAGATCCATTGGCTGGGTCAGCCGACGGCCCTTCTGCCCTACATCAAGACCATCGCATTGAACTTCGCGTGCGTGCTGTTCGATGCGCGCCTGCGCGATGACAATACGTTCTACTACCTCAGTGTGCCGATCAACTTGTTCATGAGCGCTGGGCTGTGGTGGCTGGTGCGCCGCACGCCGCGCCGGGTGTGGCTGTTCGTGCTGACATTGATCGGCCCGCCGGTGGCGGCGTTTGGACTACCGGATCTCGTGTCCGGCGGCGTGCGCTTCAGCGTCGCGCGCTACCTGTTTCCCTGTTACATTGGATTGCAACTGGCGCTCGCGCACTGGCTCGCGACGCAGATGGAAACCGAAGCGCGGCGCTGGTGGCAAGGTGTGGTAGGCGTCGTCCTCGCGGCTGGTATCGTGTCCGACGCGGCGTTCTGCCACGCCGAGACGTGGTGGACGAAGAGTTTCAGTCGCTACAACTGGGAAGTTGCACGCATCATTAGAACAGCCGCGCACGGCGGACAGCGGCCGCTGGTGATCAGCGACGAAGCGGTCGGCATCTTGTCGTTGAGCTACGCGATCGACGCCGGCATCGATGTGCTGGTCGTTCGCGACGGTGAGGTCCCCCGCGTGCTGCCCGAGTACGCCGATGTCTTTGTCTTCGCGCCGCAGCCGAATTTGCAGCGTGTCATGGCGGAACAACACTGGCACCTCGAACCGGCGCACGAGCCGGGCCAGTTGTGGCGGCTGACGCGCCCAACCGCTTGAACGGTTCGCCGACGCAGGTGTATGAGGCGAGCGTGAGTCAAGGATGTTGCCCGGCGCATACTGGGCGCGGCTCGGGGGTTCAGTTAGCAAGCCGAACTAGAAGTTAGGCGGCGTCGCGCGTATGGCCAACTCAGACATCATCTCGCGGATTCTTGAGCACTGCCGGCGGCACGAGGTGGGTGAGATCACCGCCACGCAGCTTGAGCGTGAGATTGAGGCCCACTCGCACGCACTCGAGGGCATCACGGGTCAAGACATTTCGCGGTTTAGAGATTTCGGAACGAGGCTTGTTCACGCACACTTCGACGACACCACAGCATCAGTCACGGCAGAGTTTCGAGCATGGTTGAGATCACTTTCACATGACAATGCCGCCTAACAAGTGCGCTCCAGCGAACCGCCACGCCAATGGATGAAGTTCACATTCGCGACGCACGTCCGAGCGATCGCGACGCGATCGAGGTGCTCACGCTGTCCGCTTACCAGGAGTACGCCACCTTGATGTCGGCGCACTGGGAAGGCTACCGGCAGAACATCGTGGCGACCCTTGCGGCCGTCGAGCCCGCAGCGCAACTCGTTGCGGAACGCGAGGGCGAGATCGTCGGCGCGGTCCTGCTCTATCCGCCGGGAGCTGTGATCGCCGCCCCAGGGAGCGCAACCTTCACTCTGACCGCGCCGGAGGTGCGTCTGTTGGCTGTTGCTCCCACGGCACGGGGTCGAGCGGTCGGCGCCGCGTTGATGAATGAGTGCGTGCGGCGCGCGCGGCAGTCGGGCGCGACGGAGCTGACGCTGCATACGACCGATGTCATGCAGGCTGCCATCCGGATCTACGAGCGGATGGGTTTTCTGCGCGCTCCCGAGCTGGACTTCAGCCCAGCTCCCGGCGCGACAGTCCAAGGCTATCGCCTGAGCCTGGAGGCGATCCTTCCATGAAAAGGGTAGAGGCGGTTTCAATCGGATCACAACGCCTGTCGTCTCGGCTGCGCGTCGTCGTCGCCGCGGTGCTGGCCCTCTCTGTTTGCGCATGCGGGACGGACCACGATGACAGTGCGCCGCCGCGCGTCGCGGTGCTGAGCGCGTTCCCGGCCGAGTTGGCTCCGCTGGTTGCGCAAGCCGCCATCAGCGAAAAGATCACGATCGATGACCGAGTGTTTCGCGTCGGGCGGCTCGGCGGCGTTCCGGTGGTGCTCGCGCTCACCGGCATCGGGCTGGTGAACGCGGGCAACACCACTCGCACGCTACTCGAGAAATTCGACCTGGCGGGAATCGTCGTCTCGGCCGTTGCCGGCAGCACGCTGCGGATCGGCGATGTCGTCGTGCCGACGACGTGGAGGTTCAAGGACGGCACAGCCTACCCGGCCACTCCGAAGTGGCTCGACTTGGCCAGCGCGATTGCCGCTTCGGGCACCGTCGCTTTCGAGCACTGTCTCATCGTGCCGGACGTCTCCCCGGACGTACCGGTCTGTCTGCTCCACCAGCCGGCGGTCATGGTGGGTGGTGTCGGCGAGAGCAGCGACACCTACGGGCGCACACCTTTTCCCTGTCAACAAGGCGGCGGCGATGTGTTGGGCTGCGATGACGAATTGGACACCCCCGCCGTCGCCGCGAGCGATCGGCACGCGATGGGAACCTTCGCGGCGGCCGCTGCTGACGCGCCGATCGCCAAGGACATGGAGACCGCGGCGATCGCCCGTGAGGCGGCGGCCCAGGGCGTTCCGTTCATTGCGTTTCGCGCCGTGTCGGACGGAGCAGGCGATCCGCTCAATCTGCCGCCATTCCCGCTTCAGTTCGCCGTCTACTACAAGCTGGCGGCGCACAACGCGGCCGCTGCGACGGTCGCCTTTCTAGAGCGTCTGAAGCCGTGATCCGAGAAAAGCCGGCCGTCGCTGCGCGCCTGCTACCTAACAACCGCGCCCAACGGCTCTCGCGACAGTAGATCGAGACAACACAGCATCGCCCGCCCGTTGTGGTACGGCGATTTCCACGGACTGGCTTTGTCGCCCGAAACTCTTCCGTTCGGTAGGATGTCGGCGTGCCAGTCGCCGTGGCGCCAATCGACTTGGTGACGTACGACCCAGTCGAGCGTACGCGTGAAGCTGTCCCAGTAGCGCGTGTCGTCGGTCAGCCGATGCATGCGCAGCATGGCGACGAGGGCTTCCGCCTGCGCCCACCAGATCTTCACGCGGCGGTCGGCAGCACTGCCGAGCGGACCGCTGGCGAAGAAACCGCCGTGTTCAGCATCGAAGCCGTGGGCGAGGGAATACGCGACGATGCGCTCGTAGACCGGCAGCAAGCGCGCTTGCGATTCGCCGATTGCGTCCACCGCGTCCATCAGGAGCCAGACGTTCTCAAGATCATGGCCGTAAATCACGCGCGCGGTCTCGGGCGCGAGAAGCGGTGTCCAGTCGCGCTGGTGCTGATCGGTACACGCGCCACTGGGACGCACCACGACTTCGCTCAGTAACGAGACTAGCTCAACGAGACGCTGCCCCGCCCGCTCGTCGCCCGTGAGCAGGTAGTATGGTGTGAAGGCTTCCATGATGTGGAGGTGCGCGTTCAGCGACTTCACCCCTGGCGGCAGGCCCATCATCGTTGTGAGCCGCGCGCCCGTGGACGGCGTCCAATCGCGCTCGAACGATTCGATGTAGCCGGCATGTGTCGGGTCGTGCGCGGACTCCATCAGTGCGAACGTGCGCTGCGCCAGCTCAGTCGCGGATGTGTCACTGGACGCGCGTGCGTACTCGGCGAGTGCGTAGAGTGCGTAGCTCTGGCTGACGAGATGCTTGTCGGTGTGCGTGGCGACGCGACCGGTCGCGTCAACTTCCCAATAGAAGCCGCCGTTGCGCTCGTCCCACATGCGATCGCGCAGAAACTGAAACCCGTGTGCCGCCGCGGCAAGATGTTCCTCGGTCCCGTACGGCGAGCGTGCCAGTCGCGCGAAGAACCACACCGTGCGCGCTTGCGTAATCGCGCGTTTGGGGGCCAGCCCCTTCCATCGGCCACGGCGGTCGTGGTGCAGCCGATAGCCGCCATGCTCTCGGTCCAGCGTCTGCGGATACCAGAACGGCACGATGTTGGTCGTGAGGATGCGCTCGATCGTGGCGCGGATCTCCGCAACGCTGGACGGCGCGTCGACGGTGTGACCCGGTTGGCGCAGTAGTCGCGCGAAGAAGCCCAGCGAATCAGGCATCGCGTTCCGGTGCGTCTTGGCTCGCGCGGTGTACGCGCAGCAGGGCGCGGTAGCCGCCGAGCGTGCGCGGGCGCAGCGTCGTGAGGTCGCGCAGCAATTGGCGCGCGCGCTGCGCCAGCGTCTGGTGTGGCGCGAGACCCATTTCGCGCTGCAAGCGGCCGCTGAAGTAGTCGACCGTGGCTTGCGTGCGCACGCGGCGGGTGAGGAAGCGCGCGATCACCGTCGGACTGAGCAGCCGCAGCAGATCGAGGTTCAACCGGCGGCCGCTGAGCTGGGCATGGAACAGCTCACACAGCCGTGTCGCGTCGGCGTGCTCACGCTGGTTGCACATGCGCGTGAAGTGCACGACGCCGGCTTGCGCCGGGCTGTCGGGATTGAACGAAACGAGAATGATCCACAGCGCGAACAGCGGGACCGCCAACCCACTGCGCTGTGCGTGACTCACCACATCCGCGATGACCCAGCGCGCCGGCTGGACGCTCCACCACGCCGCGATGTCGCTCAGGTCCTTCACCGCGGTGGCCGGACTGAAGTTGTCCCGCAGCACGTGATGCGCGGCGAGGACGATGGCGTCGGGGGGTGCGGCGACGTGGATGCCGATGCCGAACAGCGACGCTGGCTCGGCGCGCGCAATGACCGCCTCGGCGGTAAGTGCCGGCGGCGGTCGCGTGCCCAAGCGCCAGTGTAGGTCGATCTCGACGCCGTCGGCGTCCTTCAGCACGAGAAAATGGT
>JBGOUW010000507.1:0-3651 GCA_041477755.1 Binatia bacterium | reverse complement strand
GTATTGGAGAACTCGCTCGGCACGTAGGCGAAGGCTCGGTTGGGGGCAAACTCGATGCTCTCGGGATGGAAGCCGAGAATCGGGATCGCCGTCGTGAGCTGATTGGTCGTGGTGTCAATGACCACCACCGTGTTCGAGAGCGTGTTCGTCACGTACACCGACCGGCCGTCGGCCGTCAGCGTGATGCCCTCGGGACGAATCTGCACCGGCACTGTCGCGATCACTTTGCGCGTGTACGTGTCGATGACCGAGACCGTATTGTCCCCGTTGTTGGTGACGTAGGCGAGCACGCGCGGCCCCCGGGTGGGGGTTGATGTGGGCGTCGGCGTCGCGGTCGGCGTCGGTGTCGGCGTCGCGGTCGGTGTGATGGTGCGCGTGAAAGTGGGGCGACGCGTGCGGGTCGGGCGGCGCGTGAGCGTCGGCGTGCTCGTCGGCGTCACGGTCGGTGTGGCCGTCGGAGTCGCAGTCGGCGTCGCGGTCAGTGTCACAGTTGGAGTTTTCGTGAGCGTCTGCGTTGGCGTCGCGGTGGGGGTGAAGGTGCGAGTCGGGGTTGCGGTGGGCGTCGCGGTCGGCGTCGCCGTCGGCGTCTGAGTGGGCGTAATCGTCGGCGTGGAGAGCCGCACACTGAACGAGTACGAGAAATCGAGCGCACTCGGCGGCACGGCACGGTTGAGCGCCCGGATGCGGGCGGTGGTGGGGCCCGACGGCAACGTCTGCGCCGCTCGCTCGACCCTGAAGCCACTGACACCCAAGATACTCCCGGCGCTGCATGGCGTGTTCGTCGCGTCGGCACATGCCGTGAGCGTCAGCGGCAGGCTTCCCACACTGCCGGCGCTGGGCGTGAGCTGGATACTCACCGACGATTGCGCGATGCCGCTGCCGCCGTCGACGACGATGAGTCGGAGTGGCACGGGACTCAGGATCGACTCGTTTGCCGCCGGGCTCAGCGATCCTTCAACGATGAACGGCACCGAGGTCAGTTGCACCGCCGGCGCATCGAAACGCTCGCCGGAGATAATCTCCACCGCGACTGCGCCACTCTCGAAACTCGGCGTCGCTAGCTGCGAACCCGTACACGCCTCGCCAATATCGCTCGGAATTGTGGCGCACGCTTCCGTGATGCCGTTCACTGCCGGCGCAAAGGCGGTAGGGAAGCCACTGAGGGTATAGACGGCTGGACCAGGCGGCAGATGATCCAGCGCCACCCGGCGCAGGCCACTCGCCGGATCAACCGGTACGCGAGTGGGGTCGATCGCCACGCAGCACTGCAGCGCTGGCGATTCGAACACGATCCGCACCGTGCGCACAGCCGAGGGGAGCCCGGCGGCGGCGCCACCGGTTGCGCTGCTCGCACTCGCGTGAGCGGCGCGCCCGCTGTGCGACGGCGGCCAAATGGCTCCGACACTGAGGCCGCCATCGTCCGCTCGCACCGGCCCGCGCAGCAGGGCCACAGCGACGATCAGCACCGCCAGGGTCAGGCGATGCATACCCCCCCTACGCCCGTCTCCCCTAATCCGTTAGACCATTCCCGTTGCACGCGCATAACGGCGAACTCTATGCACGCCGTTCAGCAGATCGTCAAGGCTATTCCCCCCGGTTGCCCTTCCCAACCTGGCTACCACGCAATCGGCAATGCCGTGAGCGCGCGCATCATGATCCCCTCGCGCCACTCAACGCCCTCGTTCGCCAGCCGAAGCTCTGGCAATCGACGCAGCAAGCTGGCGACGGCGATCTGCCCCTCTAACCGCGCCAACGGCGCGCCGAGACAGAAGTGCAATCCGAAACCGAACGCGAGGTGATGGTTGTCCACGCGGGCAAGGTCGAGCCGATCGGGATCGGCGAATTGCTCCGGGTCGCGGTTGGCGGCGGCCAGCACCAAGCACACCTCCTGGCCGGCGCGGACCAGCTGGCCGTCGATTTCCAGGTCTACCTTCGCGACCCGCGACGTCAGTTGCACCGGGCTCTCATAGCGCAGCAGCTCTTCGATCGCGCTGCGGATCAACGACGGGTCGCCGCGCAACCGCGCGAGCTGATCAGGATGGCGCAACAACGCCAGCATGCCGTTACCAATGAGATTGGTGGTGGTCTCGTGGCCGGCGATCAACAGCAGCACGCAGGTCGCAAACAGTTCGTCTTCCGTCAGCCGATCGTCGTGTTCGTGGGCAGCGAGCAGCCCGCTAATGAGATCGTCGCACGGATGCGCGCGCCGCTCAGCGAGGATGGCGCCGAGGTAGGCCTTGAATTCGGCGGCGCTCTGTTCCGCTTGCGGAAAACCGGCCGGGGCGAGGCTGCCGTCAGCCAGGACCACCAATGCATCGGACCAACGCTTCAGCTGCTCACGATCGCTCCACGGCAAGCCGAGCAACTCGGCGATCACCATCACCGGTAGCGGCCCGGCGATGCTCTGCATGAGGTCGGTCTCGCCACGGCGCTCCACCGCGTCGATCAGCCCATCGACAATGCTCTGCACGCGTGGCTGCAGTCGCTCGACCACGCGCGGCGTGAAAGCCTTGCTGACCAATAGCCGCAAGCGCGTGTGATCCGGCGGATCACGCAGCAGCATCATGCGCGCGAAGCTGCTGATGAGCGCCGAGGCCTGCATCTCGGGAAACGTCAGCTGAAAACGTTCGGCCGATAGCCGTTCGTCGCGCAGCGCCGCGAGCACATCGGCGTAGCGCGTCAGCGCCCACAGCCCGGGATCTTCAATAAAGTGGACGGGGTCGTGCGTACGCATCCGGCGATAGTGCCGGTACGGATCCGCCCGAAACTCTGCGGCTGGAACGCCGAAGATCGCATCCATATAAACTCCGTGCCTGGTCGACTCCGTGTCGGATCGGCTCAGCGTCGACTTGCGTCACACCGCGTGCGGCGCCGGCGACGGCGGCAACGGGTGCGGGCTGCGCGGCGCGATCCGCACCCCTCGCCGAGCCGGTGTTGCATGAGCCGCCAACATCGCGCGCAGTAGCGTGATCCCGCCGGCAAAAATGCCCACGGCGAGGATCGCCAACGCCATCGGGGCCAGCACCGCCGTCACATCCAACGGCGCCGCAACTGCCCCAGAGATCACAAACGTGGATGGAAACATGATCGCACCTCCTGCTCGCTGGGAGAGCAGACGCTGTGCCAGCGTTGAGCACTGCGGCTCAACGCGTCGGCGCGATCGATACGGGCGGGCGCGCGTGGCGTGTCCGCATAGGCGGTGCTGCACAGCCGCACGGTACGGCGTGCATCGCAAACACTTGGTCAACGCACCCGATCTTGCGCCACGGATCACGCTTGGACACGAATCTTCAACGGCTGAACGTGCGGGAATTCCATGTTGGGGCGACCGCCGCGAACTTCGCACAGCTTGTCCATCGCCTCCCAGATCACCATCACCTCCGGATGCTCGTGGGCAATCTGTGCGCCCTTCGCGTTCTTCCAGGCGAAGATCTCGACGAATATGGGACGGCCGTCTTGCTCGACGCCGCGAAAGTGTTGCGGCCGCGCCGCGGTCACCAATACGAACCTCCGCAACGTCAGCCAATGTCGTTCCAACAGTTTCACGAACTTCCGCTCGCTACCTTTGCGAACGCGATACAGGCAGATCACGATCTCCGCTATGGGCATGGCCAGCCTCCCTAAGTTGGCGCGTTGGCAAACCTTCAATCC
>JBGOUW010000597.1:0-2972 GCA_041477755.1 Binatia bacterium | reverse complement strand
TCGCCTCAGGCACGGCGAGCCACGTGCGCTGCCAGCCGGTGAAGCCCGTCGCGTCAGATAGCGGCGGCTGCGCCATTGCTGTCGCGCCGCGGCGAAGCCACACGATACCGCGCCACCACGGACGCGCGGCGGGCGGGGCCGCGCCGAACAATCGCAGCGCCGCAATGGGATCGAGGACCAACACTTCCGGCTGTACGCGATCGACCAGCTCCCAGGCTTGCTTGGCGGCCGCGTCGCTCTCGATCGCCCCCAGCGGTACATCCAACCCACCGAGGTCCTCGACTACGTCGCCGAGCAACAACGATCCCGGCGTGACCAGTGCGCCAGGCAGGGTGTTCGCGATCCGCATGCCGGCAGTCACATCGAGCCGTCCGAGCATACGCGCGCCCGCCTGACGTTCATGTGCGAGGTCAGCCGCCGACCAAGTCAGCACCAGCAGATCGTCGCCGCTGCCAGTGATGCCGGTACGTACCGGATGATCGGCGTCGGCGAACCGTCGCGAGCCGTGCGGAAGATGGGCGAGCTGATCCTGAACGAGGTCTGCACGGGTCGTCAGTGGCAAGCGCGCGAGCGCCGTTCTGTCGATGGCGGTGAGATCGCCAATACCGGCCGCCGCGACGCGTTGGCGATAGAACGGTGATGGTGCTCGCTGGATGCGCGCGAACAACGTGCGCAGCGCGGTGGCTTCCTCTGTCACCCTTCGAGACCTTAATCGCGTTGCAAGATGTGAATCACGCACACGCTACCGCCGCCCATCATGTGGCAGAGGCCGATGCGGGCGTTTTCCACCTGCCGCTTGCCGGCCTCGCCGCGCAGCTGCAGCGTGGTCTCCCAAATCTGCGCGAGACCGGTCGGGCCACCGGGATGGCCGCGCGCGATTAGCCCGCCGTCGGTCGAGACCGCCACGCGGCCGTTGCGCTCGAAGTCGCCGCGATCGATGCACGCCTCGGCTTCGCCCGGCTTACACAGGCCGAGTAATTCGTAGTACTCGAGCTCTTCGATGGCAAAGGCGTCGTGGACTTGCACGAGATCAAGATCGGCGGGACCGACGCCGGCTTCCTCGTAGACGTTCTTCGACGTGTCGATCGTCATCTGCGCGGGGCCGACCACCGGGCCCATGAACAGATGGCCGCGGGCGTATTTCTCGCTCTGCAGGTCGGAGGCGGTCACGCGGACGACCGGACGATCCGGGCGCAGCTTCTTCGCGAGGTCAGCGCGGCCGACGATGGCGCAGGCGGCGCCGTCGCCCATCGGGCACGACATCATGGTCGTGAGTGGCCACGCCACCATGCGCGCCCCCAGGACCTTCTCGGGGGTGATGAGCGTATCGGCTTGCCGCTGCGCCATGGGGTTGAGCGCGCCGTTATTGAAATTCTTCGCCGCGATCTTGGCGAGATGCTCCGCCTTCATGCCGCGCTCGTGCATGCGGCGCGTGGCCCACAACGCGAAGAAGCCGGCTGGAAGAATCGCGTCCTCCATGTTCTCGGGCGCGGTGCCTTGGGTCGACTGCTGAATCATCGTCGTCATCTTGTCGAAGCCCAGCACCATCACGACATCGGCGTGACCGGCGGCCACTTGCAAGCAGGCTTCGCGAAACGCGGCCGAGCCGGTGGCCGACGCGTTTTCGATCCGCTGCACCGGGATGCCGGTGAGGCCGAACTCCTTCATCACGCGCACGCCCGACATCACCTGCGCGAAGATGTGGCCGACGTAGGCCGCCTTGACATCGCGGAACGAGAGGCCCGCATCGCGCAGCGCGGCCATGCCGGCCTCGCGGGCCATCGTGGCGTTCGAGACGTCGTAGTACATCCCGAAACGGTACATCCCGACGCCAAGGACTGCGACGTCCCTCATCGTCCTGCCTCCACCGGCCGGAAGCGGACGATCACGATGTCGCTGCCCCCGTCTTCCCGTAACGTATTGAGTTCGGCCTCCAGCGTTTGGCCGATGCGGAAGTCGCCTTGCTTGCCGGCGAGTGGCAACTGGACGCGCGGCCCTTCCGGCAGATCGACTTGGCCGACACCGTAGCCTTCCGCGTGTTCGAGATTGCTCGAACCGAACAGCGGCAGGTGGACGAAGGTGTAGCTGTACAACGTCCCGCGCGGTCCCAACTCTACGTCGGCCGTGTTCTCCGACAGACACTCGGGCCGCGCGCAAATCGCCCGGCGCGGGAAGTAATGCTCGCCACAGTCCTGGCACTTGGTGCCGAGCAACTTGGGTGGTCGCGTGGGATCGTCGGGGATCGTGAAGTAGCCGGGTTTGATCGGCACCCGCGGCCGCGTCGCAGTGGTCATGGCGGGTTGAGGTATCCCAATGAACGTTTGTTAGTCAAGTAAGGCGGCGCTGCGCAGCGAGTTCGCGATCATGCACACGGGCGAGTAGCAGCTGACTGGTTACCGCACCGACCAGGGCGGTGAACATGTCCCACTGTGTATCCCACGGATCACCTTGGGTGCCGAGGAACGCTTGCGCGGCGGTGCCGGTGGCCGCCGCGGTCCACCACTCGATGAATTCGTAGGTTGCGCTGATCGCCAGGCAGATCGACGTAACAATGAAGAACAGCCACTTGCCCCGGTGCAATGGCGAGCGGCGCAGCAACACTTCACGGGCGAGGATCGCCGGCACGAACCCTTGCGCGAAGTGACCGAGTCGATCGTAGTCGTTGCGTGCGAATCCGAACAGATCGCGCACCCAGAACCCGGCCGGCACCTCGGCATACGTGTAGTGCCCACCGATCATCAGGATCAGCGCGTGCGCCGTCAGCAACCGATAGGCGAGGGGAGTAAGTGGAGAGCTGCGATATGTCGCGATCAGCAGCGGCGCGCCAAGCAGAATCGGGAAGACTTCGAGCATCCAGGTGAAGTAGTCGTGCGGGCTGATCGCAGACATGGCGAGACAAACTGCGGTGAAGAGCAGCAGGGCGGCCGGCTCACTCATGTGTGGAAGCTTAATTTGCTCGTGAGCGGATCGTG
>JBGOUW010000313.1:0-6112 GCA_041477755.1 Binatia bacterium | reverse complement strand
CGCTGGATGCGCAAGATGGGCAAAGAAATGGGCGACGACGGCGGCGGCGAAGACTTCGGCCAGATGATGGACGAGATGGAAGCCGGCGAAGGCGGCGACGGCGGAGATGACGGTGGAGATGAGCTGTAGCGCGCGTTCGTCGCGCGCCGTCACTCCACGTTCTGCGCTTGCTCGCGCAGTTTTTCGGCTTCGCCTTTGGCGGCGATGCTGAGGTTGGTCATCTCGATATCCGCGCTCTTCGACGCAATGGTGTTGATCTCGCGGTGAATCTCTTGCAGTAGGAAATCGAGCTGGCGCCCGGCTGGCTGCTTCGATGCAAACGCCTGCTCCATCGCTTCGAGATGACTGTCCAAGCGCACGAGTTCTTCGGTGATGTCGGCGCGCTCCGCCAGGATCGCCACTTCCTGCAGCAACCGTTCCTCATTGACGGGCACCCCGTCGAGCAGCTCCCGCATGCGGTCGCGCAATCGACGGGTGAGCGCCGGAGCCACGCGCGCGGCCTGCGCCCGCATACGGCGCTCGATCTGGCGCAGGTGCTTCACGCGCTTGAGCAGATCGCGCGCGAGGCTGCGCCCTTCCCGCTCACGATCACGATTGAACGTCTCGAGCGCGTCGCTCAAACCCGTCCGCACCACCGCGATCTCAATCTGCGGATCGCCGCGCCGCTCCACCACGCGCAGCACGTCGGGCCGAGCCATCACCATCGCCAACTCGATCTGCCCCCCGAGTCCGAGCGCGGCTTGCAAATCACGTAAGCCGCGCATGTAGGCTTGCGCCAACGTTTGATTGATCTCGACACCGATCTCGCCGGCTGTACTGTTGTTGCGGTTGATCGAGACGTCCACCTTGCCGCGTCCAACCACCGCTTGCACCGCCGCGCGCAGGTCCTTCTCCCACGGCATGTACTCGCGGGGCATGTTCAGCTTCACATCGAGGAAGCGCTGATTCACTGAACGGACCTCGATCGTAATGCGCCGGCCATCGGCTTCGACGATGGCTTGGCCAAATCCTGTCATGCTCCGCATGTTCACACCTTCGCGTGCCGCAGTTCCGCTCGCAATGCCTGCAACGACACGGTCGCCGTGCCCACCTCACCCACGACAATTCCGGCGGCGTGATTCGCCAACACCGCCGCGTCCTCGAAGCTCGCCCCGGCCCCTAGTGCGAGCGCGCACGTCGCAACCACCGTATCGCCCGCGCCGGTCACGTCGAACACATGGCGCGCCACGGTGCGGATGTGGCGGACGCCGCCGCTGTGCCTGAACAACGACATCCCGTGCTCGCCGCGGGTAATCAACACCGCTTCCGCCTGCCAGCGCTTGAGCAGCACGGCGCCGGCTTCGCGCAGGGTCGCTTCGTCGTGAATCTCGAGACCGGCAGCGTCGCTCGCTTCGGCTGCATTGGGCGTCACCAGGCTCGCGCCCCGGTAGTGCGCGAAGTTCTGTTTTTTCGGATCGATGATCACCCGCACGCGCCCCGTCGCGCGCGCGGCGGCCAGCATGTCAAGCACTGCGGGCGATACGACGCCTTTGCCATAGTCCGACACGATCACCACATCGAATTCGCGCAGGTGGCGCGCGAGGTAGTGCTGCAAGCGTGCACCGAGCGCGGCGGTGCGTTGCAGCGGTGGATCACGATCGAGTCGCACGACCTGTTGCTGGTGCGCCACGATGCGCGTCTTGCGCGTGGTTTCAACCGTTCGACTAGCAACCACGCCAACCGTGCTCGCTCCGATGCCACGCAACAGCCCCACCAGCCGTCGCCCCGCTGCGTCGCTACCTACCACGCCACACGCGGTGGCACGCCCCTCCAGCGCGCGCAGGTTATGGACAACATTCGCAGCGCCACCCAGGCGGAAGTCCTCTTCAGTCACGCGCACCACGGGTACCGGCGCTTCGGGCGAGATGCGCTCCACACGGCCGCGGATGAATTGGTCGAGAATGACGTCTCCAATGACCAGCACCCGCACGCTGCGAAAGCGGCGCAACAGCCGCATGGCCGACGCCCGCGTCATGGGGCCGCACGCCGTATCGGCGGATGGAGCCGCAGGCTTTCGTAGTAGGCGACGAACTCACGCGCCATCCGAGTGCTGGTGAACTGCTGCTCGACGCGCTCGCGACCGCGCTGGCCAAGTTCCGCGCGCCGCCCGGCGCTACCCAGCAAGTCCACCAACGCGGTCGCCAGCGCACGCGGATCGGCCGGTGGTACCAGCAGCCCGGTGACGCCGTGGGCGACGATCTCCGGCGTGCCCGACACGCGGGTCGCGACCACTGGCAGCCGCGAGGCCATCGCTTCCATGATCGCCATCGGCAACCCTTCGGCCAGCGACGGCAGCACGAACAGGTCAGCCGCGGCCAGCACCCGCGCCATTTGCGCGCTGAAGCCAGGCGTGAGGATGCGCGCCTCCAGACCCGCCGCGCGTACTTGCGCGGCGAGCGCCGCCCGTTGCGAGCCGTCGCCGCAAAAGACAAAGCGCGCGCGCGGTCCGCTGTGCGCATGCAACTGTGCTATCGCGTCGATCAGAAACCGGTGACCTTTGCGCGCTTCGAGCACCGCCGCTGTGACCACCACCACTTCGTCGTCCGCCACTCCCCACGCCCGCCGTTGTTCCCGACGCTCGTCAGCTGATGCCGGAAACGGCGTCGCATCGATGCCAAGATAGATCACCTTCACCCGGAGCGGTTCAACGCCCACGCCGAGCAACGACCCGCGTACGGCTTCGCAGATCGCAATCACCCCATCGACGGCCGAGTTGTACAAGAACGCGTTGCGCGGCGGATAATCCATATGGCGGGTGACCACAAACGAACGGTGTGCGCGCGGCAGCCACAGGCTCATCGCGTGCGCGTGCGCGGTGTGGAAGTGGACGATGTTGGGCGCCACGGCGCGCAGCACCTGCCGCAGGCGCACGACCGCGCGCACATCGAGCGCGTTGCGAATCGCCACCGGAGCCGTCGCGAAGCCCTCCGCCTCCAACGCGCGCTGGAGCGGCCCGCCGGGATGGCACGCCACCATCTGCTTGGCCCCCAGCTCTTGAATGCGGCGGCACAGTTCCACCAGATGGACTTGGCCCCCACCCCAGCGGCGCTCGGGGTCAACGTGCAAGATCGACAGCATCCTGAGGTCAGAAATCACACCCGCGCGGCTCAACGCAAGTGCTCGCGGAATTCCGGCCGCGGATTCGGCTCGCGCACCCAGCTCCATTGACCCACCCCAGCGCGTGCGGTACAGCCGCCGTCACCCATGCGGATCAGCGGCTTCTCGTTCGTGCGCAACGCCATCGAGCTGTACTACCCGGTGGTGGAATCGATCCGCTCGATCCTCCCCATTTGCGATGAGTTCATCATCGCCGCGGGCGACTCGACCGACGGCACTACCGAACTCTTGCGTTCGATCGACGATCCCAAAGTGAAAATCATCGAGACCGTATGGGACCGCAACCTCTTCAAGCGCGGTGCGATCAATGCGCAGCAGACCAACATTGCACTCGACGCCTGCACCGGCGACTGGTGTTTCTACGTCCAGGCCGACGAGGTCGTGCACGAGCGCTACCTGCCCGGTTTGCGCGCGCGCATGGAGACGTATCTCACCGACAACCGCATCGAGGGATTGCTGTTCGACTACGTCCACTTCTTCGCCGACTACGAGCACTACCACACGTCGCACACCTGGTATCGGCGCGAGGTGCGCATCGTCCGCAACCGCATCGGGGCGCGCTCATGGAAGAGTGCCCAGGGTTTCCGCTTCGCCGATGGCCGCAAGTTGCACGTCGCGCACGCCGACGCCGCCATCTACCACTACGGTTGGGTGCGCCCGCCGCGCAACATGACCCGCAAGCGCATCGCCTTCGTCACGATTCACGAGGGCGCCGAGACCGCGCAGCAGAAGTTCCCCGACGCCAATGCTAGTTTCGACTTCGGTCTACTCAAAGGCCGCACGCGCTTCAGCGGCACGCATCCGGCGGTGACGCAGGCGCGGATCGCGGAGAAGAACTGGACGGTGCACGCCAGCCCGGAGTCCACGCAACGACATGACCGGTTGTCGGAGCGCGCTCTCAGCTTCATCGAGCAACGCATCCTCGGTTTCAAGATCGGTGAACACCGGAACTACATCCTGCTGCCGTCGTGAACCCGCCCGGCCAGCACGGTGTCGACTTGCGCCAACACGGCCGCGGGTGTGATCGACTGCATGCACACTCGGCCAATCGGACACGTCTTCCGGTAGCACGGCACGCACGCCGCCTCACCCTGAACAATCAGATGCTCTGATCCGTACGGCGCCGACCGCTTCGGGCTGGTGGCTCCCCACAGCGAAACGACCGGGCACCCCATCGCGGCGGCGATGTGCATCGGACCGGAGTCCGGCCCGATCGCCACGGTGCTGCGTGCGAACAGCCCAATGAGATCGCGCAAGCGTGTACGGCCGGCCAAGTTGATCACGGGCACGCCCGCGAGACGTGCGATCTCGTCAGCAAACACCACCTCACTCGCCGTTCCCACCAACACCGGCTGCAACTCACGCGCCGCTACCTGACGCACGACTTCGGCACTCGCGGCTGGAAACCAGAAGCGGCTCGGCCAGGTCGAGCCGACGAACATCGGCGCCAGCGGACCTGACGCGCCGTCGAGCAGCTCGTCGACGCGGGCGCGCTCTTCGTCCGTCGGGGCAAGCCCGAAGGTGATCGCAGTCACGGGCAACTCCAGTGCGTCGGCGAACGCGAGATACTGGCGCCACTTCACGCTGAAGTGCTCGATTGGGGGCACGTGATGCGTATTGAAGAGCCAATTCGCCTCGTTGGTGTTGGAGCGATCGAAGCCGAGCCGCACTGGCGCACGCGACGCGAAGCTGACCACGCCGCTCTTGAGATGGCGCTGGAGATCGAGTGTGAGATCGGCGCCGAACGCGCGCACTCGACGCAGGAACGGCAGAAACGCGCGCGCGCCGCGAACGCGGTCGAAGACAATCCGCTGGTCGATCGCCGGATGGCCTTCGAGCAACGGCGCCGAGGTCGGCTCAACCGCCCAGGCGATGGATGCCGTCGGGTATGCGGAGCGCACGCGATTGAGCAACGGCAGAGCGCGCACCACGTCACCGATAGCGCCGTGGAGCACGAACAAGATGCGGTCGGCGGAGACCTTCATGTTGTTCGCCGCGTCAAGCTTGCGGTGCTGCCGAACCCCACGCTATGGACGCCCGTGGCCAGTAACACCGTGCAACCCAGCCGGCATACGTTGGATGTGGGCTGTGGCCGAAGCAAGCGCGCTGGCGCAATCGGTGTCGATCTCTTCCCGGTCGCCGGCGTGGATGTCGTCGCCGACGCTGATCGGCCGCCGCTGCCATTTCGCGATGATACCTTCGACGAGGTGCACGCCTCCCACATCATCGAGCACGTCCAGTCGCTACCGGACTTCATGGGCGAGATCCACCGCGTGGCGCGCCCGGGCGCCTTGGTCCACATCGCAACGCCACATTACTCCTGGCATGCCTCATGGGCTGACCCGACCCACCGCTGGCACTTGAGCACGCGCACCTTTATGCATTTTGCCGAAGGACATTTCTCCGCCCATTACACTCATGCTCGATATCGCTGCGTGTCGCTCACGGTGGCAATGCCGAGCGTATGGCGTCGCCTTGGCTTGCAAATCCTGCTGAACCTCGAAAACCGCCATCGCGTCGTACGTTTCATCCGCAAGTTCTGGGAAGAGTATCTGTCTTTCATCATCCGGGCAAAAGAGATGCGCGCGGTGCTCGAAGTCATCAAGGACACTCCGGCCGCGGCGGTCGGCTGACAACGAGCCATGCTGCCAATGGATGCCGCGCCCGAGGCGGCGCTCGCAGGCGGAGTCAGCATCGTGATCGCGGTCGTCAATCAGATCGACTACACCCGCCAGTGTCTCGACAGCATTCGAGCCTGCACCGATCTGCCGTACGAAATCATCATCGTCGACAACGGCAGCCAAGATGGCAGCGCGGAGTTCTGCGCCGCGGCCGGCTGCCGCGTCATTCGCAACGAGCAGAACCTCGGCTGTGCGCGGGCGTGGAACCAGGGCATCCGCACCGCGCGGGCGCCGCTGATCCTGATCCCGAACAACGATGTCGTCGTCTCTACTGG
>JBGOUW010000618.1:0-2825 GCA_041477755.1 Binatia bacterium | reverse complement strand
CTCCGTCGACGCGCTCCGGCTCACCGCCGACTGGACCGAACTCGGTGCGACCTGGAACTGTCGCATCGACAGCAATACGGCTAACTCGTCGGCCGACTGTTCGCCCCAATGGAACGGCAGCAGCTTCGCCACAATGGCTACCGCCAGCACGCTGCATACGAACAATCTGACCGGCTGGGTTCAGTTCGACGTCACCGCCGACGTGCGCGCCTTTCTCACCGGTACGCTCAACTACGGCTGGGTGATCAAGAAGACCGATGAGAGCCAGAACGGTCAGGTCGACTACACCTCGCGCCAAGGCACTGCCGGCAATGGGCCACGGCTGGTCCTCGTTGTCGAAAGCCCGCAGGTCGATCAAGTTCCACCGACGGTGCAGATCACGCAGCCTGACTTTCCAGTGGTGTTCAACAACGCGGCCCCCACCATCGGCGTCAGCTACAGCGATGGCGGCTCGGGCCTCAACCTCAGCAGTCTGCTCGTCAAGGTGGATGGCGCCGCCGTCGGTGGCTGCTCGGTGGCCGCGAGCACGGCGACGTGTACGCCGGCGGCGCTGACCGCCGGCACGCACGCGATTGCCGCCGAGATCCGCGACATCGCCGGTAACCTCGCCAGCACCAGCTACGAGTTCGAGTTGTTTCTCGGCAGCGGTCCGGCGTCGGTGGCGCTGCCGGTGCGCTGGGACACCTACCTCAGGCAAGGCAACGCGAACCAGAACCAAGGTGCGGAGAGCGTCCTGCGCATTCAAGACAGCGGCAACAATCGCGCGTTGCTTACCTTCGATCAGGCGGCGCTGTTCGACACCTTCGGTGATACGCCCCTCAGCTCCGCAACCCTGGAAGTCTATATCGAAGACAATGCCAACAATTGGGGTACCGCCGGTCGTTCGGTCGGCGTGTATCGCGTCGATGACGAGTGGAGCGAGTTGGGCGCGACGTGGAACTGCCCGGACGATAGCGACATCACCAACTCGCAACCCGACTGCAATCCGCAGTGGAGTGGCGCGACCTTCGAGGCGACCGCGACCGACAGCGTCGTGCACACCAACGGGCTGACGGGATGGATTCAGTTCAACATCACCGCTGACGTGCGCGCGTTTCGCAATGGCACG
Source organism: Binatia bacterium (assembly GCA_041477755.1). Classification (GTDB taxonomy): domain Bacteria; phylum Desulfobacterota; class Binatia; order HRBIN30; family JACQVA1; genus JACOST01. Next base: position 1,717 of record JBGOUW010000618.1, on the reverse strand, counting down.
GCGAACTTCGGCTGGCTGATCAAGAAAACGAACGAGGGCGATCCCGGGCAAGTCTCGTACACGGCGCGCGAAGGCACCGCCGCGCAAACACCGCGGCTGGTGCTGGTGTTCGATCCGGCAGCGCCGGACGACACCGCGCCGCGCCTCAGCATCACCGCCCCGAGCCTGCCGGTGATCGTCAACGAAACGCAGCCAGCCATCAGCGTCGCGTACGTCGACGCGGGCGGCCTGAATCTCACCAGCTTCCACGTCGATGTCGATGGCAGCGATATCACCGCCGGCTGCACAGTTGGTCCCGCGGCGGCGACCTGCACTGCGCCGACGCTGGCGGCCGGGACGCACAGTATCAACACGCTGATTCGCGACCTCGCCGGCAACCTCGCCAGCGCCACCGGCCGCTTCGTGTTGCTGCTCGGCACGCCCGCGCAAACCGTTACGCTCCCCGCCACCGCCGACACCTACTTGCGCCACGGCGCGCCCAATCAGAATCAGGGCGAGCAGACCTACCTGCGGGTGAAGGCGAGTGGCCGCAACCGCGCTCTGGTACGCTTCGATGCGAACGCCATCCTGAGCGCGCTCGGAACCAGCCCTGCGACCTCGGCGATCCTCGAACTGTACATCGAGCGCAACGGCCACAACTGGGGACCCGATGGCCGCACGGTCGACGTGCACCGGCTCACCGGCGATTGGTCGGAATTGGCCGCCACGTGGCATTGCGCGTCCGACAGCAACACCGGCAACTCGCAGCCCGACTGTGCGACCCAGTGGGAGGGCGCGCCGTTTGCGCCAACGGCCTCTGCAACCGTGCTGCACACGCGTGGACTGATGGGCTGGATTCAGTTCGACGTCACTGCCGACATCGACGCTTTCCGCAGCGGCACGCAAAACTTCGGATGGATCGTCAAGAAGACCAACGAGAAGCTCGCCGGCTTGGTGAAGTACACGTCGCGAAACGGCAGCGCTGGCTTCGGCCCGCGCCTGGTGATCGCGTTCCCCGCCGGCACGCCGACGATCACCGTCACCGGCGCGGCCACCGCTACGCACACCGCGACGCTGACGCCGACCGCGACGCCGACGCACACACCTACGGCAACCCTGAGTGAGACGCCGACCACGCTGGCCACGCCGACCAACACCACTGCCCCGGCGCCGCTGACGTCGCAACCGACTCACACCGCGACCCCGCTGCAGACCGACACGACGATCCCGACCGATACGCCACTGCCGACCTTCACCCTGACGCCGTTGCCGATCGATACGTCCACACCGATTCCAACCAACACGTCAATCCCGACGGATCGCCCAACCGATACACCGACCTTTACGTTCATGCCGACGGCCACCGCGACGAGTACGCCGAGCGACACGCCGACTGAAACGTGGACACCCACCCCGACTCGCTCCGCCACGCCAACCACGACCTTCACACCGCGTCCTGGCGTGCTGGTCGGCGAGGTGTTCAACGACAACACCGCGCAACCACTCGAAGGTGCCTCGGCGCGAGCCGTCTCCGGCGAGTCACCAGTCACGAGCACGAATCAAGATGGCGAGTACTCTCTCGTCTTGTTCCCTCGCCCTCTGGGAGAGGGTCAGGGTGAGGGCTCCGTGATTGAGATCACCAAACCCGGCTACACCCGCAACCTGCGCCGCATCGAGGTCAGCAGCAATGCCGCCCGCCGTGTGCGTGACGCGCGCCTGACCCCGCTCAACGTGCCGG
>JBGOUW010000515.1:0-3612 GCA_041477755.1 Binatia bacterium | reverse complement strand
CGACTCTGGGAGGCTGCGAGGACTCTATGATGCAAATCATGCAACTGAGTGCTGCGGCGGCGCGCGCATCGCTTGCCAGGCGAGCATCAACAGTTTGCCTGACCAATGTCAGTACCGCCGCTGCATGCGGAGTTATGAGAGTTATAAGAAGTGCAGGGAGGACGAGGTCGTGAAGGAGAGGTAGTCAGATGGACCCGATCGTCATGATGGGACTCGGAATAACAGTGGCGCTGCTGGCGTGTCTCACCATGCTGTATTCGATGCGAGACCCGGCATGGTCGGCACCGCGAGTCGTGTCTGAATCGGTGTGGTGCCCGGTGCACCGAGGACGGGTTGCGGTGGATTTCATCGAGCGCGTGACCACCGGGATGGCTTTCCGGTCGGTGCGGAGCTGCCCGCTGCGTGGTGTCGAGCGCTGCGGCGAGGCGTGTTCGGATATCTCGCTGAGCAGCGCGGCCTATCGCAGCGCTTCGTAGAGTTCGAAGATCAGGCCGAACCCGCGCGCGTCGCCGGCGAGGCCTTGCTGCATTTGATTCATCACGTACGCAAACCCGAGTCGGGCGACGGGATCGGCGAACGCGACCGACCCGCCGGCGCCAGGATGCCCGAATGCGCGTGGGTTAGGACCGAACGGAATCATCGGCTGGGTGAGAAAGAAGCCGAGACCGAAGCGCGTTTGCAGTGGTGCGAGCACGGCGTCGGTGCCGAACGCTTGCTCGGTGTTGGCGCGCGCGATCGCCTCCGCGCTGAGGATGTGAACACCATCGAGCTCGCCAGCGCACGCGAGGGCGCCGTACACGCGGGCCAACCCGCGCGCATCGCCATGGCCGTTGGCTGCCGGAATCTCCGCCGCGCGCCACGCGCGGGTGTTGACCTTGGCTGCGCCGAGGGGCGGATTGCCGAACACCTTCGCGGTCAAGGACTCCGGCTTCTCGGTGACGGCGGCGAACAGATTGGGCGCGCCCAGCGGTGGTGGCGGCGCCGGAATCATCTCGGCGCAGCGCGTGTCGTGCCGCTCATCCAGACCGATGTGAAAATCAACGCCCAGCGGTTTCGCGACTTCGTCGCGGAAGTAGGTGCCGAGCGAGCGGCCATCGATACGGCGCACCAGTTCACCGACGAGATAGCCGAAGGTCAATGCGTGATAGCCGTGTTGCGTGCCGGGTTCCCACCACGGCTGCTGCGCGGCGAGCGCCGCGGTCATGAAGTCCCAATCGTAGAGCTTCTCCGAAGGAATGCGCGTCGAGATCGCGGCGAGTCCGGCTTGGTGCGTGAGCAGATAGCGCGCCGGCAAGCTCGCCTTGCCGGCCTGCGCGAACTCCGGCCAGTAGTGCGCAACCGGCGCGTCCAGATCCAGTGTCCCCGCTTCGATCAAACGATTCGCGCAGATCGCCGTCATCCCCTTGGTCGTCGAGTAGACGTTGACGATGGTGTCGCGTTGCCACGGCCGCGTGCGTGCGGCATCGGCGTGCCCGCCCCACAGATCGACTACGGGTCGCCCATCGAGCGTGACGGCGAGCGCCGCGCCGACTTCGCCGTTGGCAAAGCTCCGTTCGAACGCCTCGCGCACCCGCGTGAAGCGCGGCTCGCACTCACCTTCGACTCGCACCTCGTTCGCCATCGCCGCTCCTTAGTTGCGCGCGGTTCTAGCGCGGCCGGGCACGAAGCGCCACAGCGCCCGAACTCAGTACAGCGCGCGTTGCAACCGCGATGAAGGCACAATAGAAGAGCGCATCCGAAGACAGCCGGGCGTAGTGCACGGCAATCGCTCACGCCGAGAGGACAGATTCGATGATCCACCTCGTGTTCTGCTTGCGGCGCTTGCCGCACCTGACCCGCGAACAGTTTCAACGCTACTGGCTTGAGACCCATGCGCCGCTGGTGCGCCAGCACGCCTCGGCGCTGGGGATTCGGCGCTACGTGCAGGCGCACGCGATCGATCATCCGGTGGCAGCCGGCGCGCAGGTTAGCCGTGGGGCGCCGGAGCCGTATGACGGGGTCGCGGAGTTGTGGTTCGATGGTGAGGCGTTGCTGCGCTCGACGCAAACGCCCGCCGGCGCTGAAGCGGGTCGCGCCCTGCTCGAAGACGAGCGCCGCTTCATCGATCTGGCGCACTCCCCGATCTTCTTCACTGAAGACTACGAGGTGATTGCGTAGTCATGCGCGTGCTGATGGCCGCGTCGGAGGCGGTGCCGCTGGCGAAGACCGGCGGACTCGCCGACGTGATCGGGGCGTTGCCCGCGGTGCTGACGACACTGGGGGTCGAGGTGAGCGTGGTGTTGCCGGCGTACCGAGCGATCGACCGCGACAAGTTCCTGCTGCGGCCGACCGGATGGTCGGTGCGCGTGCCGATCTCCAGCCGCACGATTGAGGCCGCCGTGCTCACCACCGAACTGCCGAGTGGCGTGCGGATCTATCTGCCGCGCGCCGATGCGTATTTCGATCGCGACGGTTTGTACGGTACGCCGGCCGGCGACTTCAGCGACAACGCCGAGCGCTTCGCGTTCTTCGCGCGCGCCGTGCTCGCGATCGCCGAACGTCTGGAGCCGCCGCAGATCCTCCATTGTCACGATTGGCAGACCGCGCTGGTGCCGGCGTTTCTGCGCGCTGACGCCGCGCGCTATCCGTCCCTCGCTGACGTGAAGACCGTGCTCACCATTCACAATCTCGCCTACCAGGGCGTGTTCTGGAGCGAGGATTGGCATTTGCTGAATCTCGACCGGCGCTACTTCAATGCCGAGCAGATCGAGTTTTACAACCAGATCAACTACCTCAAGGGTGGCATTGTGTTCGCCGATGCGGTCACGACCGTGAGTCGCACGTACGCGGAAGAGATCCAGACGCCGGCATTCGGCTACCGACTCGACGGGGTGCTGCGCGCACGCCGCGCGGTGCTCACCGGGATTCTCAACGGGGTGGACTACGACGAATGGAATCCCACGACCGATCCGCACCTAGCGGCGCGCTACTCAGCCGCCAGCTTCGCCGGGAAGGCGCGCTGCAAGGCGGACCTGCAGGGCGCCTTCGGCCTGCCGGTTGATTCGAAGGTGCCGCTGTTCGGCATCGTCTCCCGCTTAGCGGATCAGAAGGGGTTCGATCTGCTCGTGGCGGCCTTGCCGCAGCTGCTGGCGCAGCCGGTGCAACTCGTCGTGCTCGGCACCGGTGACAGTCGCTATCAGGCGTTGCTCACCGAGCTGGCGGATCGTTTCGCCGATCGCGTCGCCGTGCGGTTCACCTTCGACGACACCCTTGCGCACAAGATCGAGGCGGGCGCCGATCTCTTCCTGATGCCGTCGCGCTACGAGCCGTGTGGGCTCAATCAGATCTACAGCCTCCGCTACGGTACCATTCCAATCGCGCACGCTACCGGAGGATTGGAGGACACGATCACGCAGTTCGACGGCGAGCAGGGTAACGGGTTCAAGTTCCGTGAGTACACGGCCGCGGCGCTGCTCGATTGCATCGACTCGGCGCTCGCCTACTATCGTCGGCCGGCGAAATGGCGTCTGGTGCGGCGCAACGCGATGGCCGCCGACTTTTCGTGGCAGCGCAGCGCGCAACAGTATGTGCAGTTGTATGAGCGATTGATAGCGTGACGGCGTGATGGCAGTT
>JBGOUW010000325.1:0-5882 GCA_041477755.1 Binatia bacterium | reverse complement strand
GGGCACGACCGGCGACACGCGCGCGGCTGGACCCATTGCAGCGCTATACGCATCACTGTAGGTGCCTCGTCCGCGCGTGCCTGTACACGGTCAGAAGTCCAGTTCCAGATCCCCGTCGCCCATGGTGACAAACCATTTTCGGACGTCACGGAAGACGGCGTAGTCGGGATCGCCTTCCTTGGGCCACGCGGCGAGGTAACCACGTGGACCCCACTGCACGACGTAGAAACCGCAGCGATACAGCGCTTGCCGATACGGCGGTACGACGGCGCGACAGCTGATCGCTTTCACACCGTCGCGGCGCAGATGCTCGATGCCGGCGTCCATCAACTGCGCAATGATCGACGCGGAATGATCCGCGACGAGAAAATCCACCAGGTATCCCCAGCGCCCGTCCTCCTTCTCGGCCGATCGTAGGGCCACGTAGCCGAGCAACTCGCTACGATTCGTCGCGGCGAGCACGGTGTAACGGGCGTCGGGCCGTTCGACGAAGCGCCAGTTCAGGTAGCGTTCGCCACGCGCCACCATCACCGGGTAGTCGCCGCGTGCGCGCCACGCCAGTGCGTCGAAGCGCTCATCGAATCCCTCTATGCGACTGATCGTCACCCCGTCAACTGCCACGCGGCGACGAAGCGGTCGCGCAATCGTCCGTAAACCAGCAGCCGCCAGATTCACCGGATGACGCGCCCACGCCCGTCCGCTGAGTTGGTGCACGAGGTGCCCGAAGTCGATCGGCTTCACGAGGGGGGCGAGTTGAACGCGGTTCACGTCCTCATGGCGCCCTCGTCTGCGAACCGACTCCTCGTTCTGCCACGAAAAATGTAGCGCGATGTGCGGCTGTCGGTAGGCTTCCCACAGCCGGCGTGACAACCTTCGATCGCGGTACTCTGGATGGACGACCCAATCGCCACCCAGACTCCCCCACCGCTCGCGACCCTCGATGTAGAAGGGCAGCGCGAACCTCCCGTACAGGCCGATCACGCGCGCCCCATCCTTGAGCAACGTGACGTGGGGCTCCGGCGTCTGCTTGAACGGGTTCGCGTCGTACTTCCAATCCCATTGGCGGATGACGCGCTCCGCATAGTCGCGCGGGTAGACCGAGCGCAAGAACGCAAAGACCGCATCGCGGTCGTCCTTGCAGTAGAGGAGAAACTCGAGTTGGTCGTCCATCTATCAGCACTCGCGCAGCACTCTCGCGGGCTCGCCGCTCATCACACAACGGGCCGGCGATCTGTAGCATGGTGCACCGCCTGGTTGCCACGACGCTTGACACGCGCGCGCAGCCCGGTCCATTAGACCGCATCTCATTGCGGCAGGTTGAGCATGCATATTCTCGAGGGCGTCCGTTTGATTGAAGTAGCCGACTGGGGCTTCGTCCCGTCGGCGGCAACGGTGCTCGGCGACTGGGGCGCCGATGTCATCAAGGTCGAGCATCCAGTGCGCGGCGATCCGATTCGCGGCCTCATCACTTCTGGCATCGTGCCCGGCGCCAAGGGCGTGAATTTCTTCACCGAACAACTCGGTCGCAACAAGCGTAGCGTCGGCATCGACCTCGCCACCGATGCCGGACGCGAGATCCTCTACAAGATGGTCGCGAAGGCCGACATCTTTCTCACCAACTACCTCGGCGAAGCTCGCACTCGCTTGAAGATCACCTACGAGGACCTCAAGCCGATCAACTCGCGTCTGATCTATGCAAAGGGGCACGGCCAGGGCCAGAAGGGCCCCGACGCCAACCGCGGCGGCTACGACGCGGCGTCGTTTTGGGCGCGAGGAGGAGTTGCGGATCGCCTGTCCACTCCCGGCCAACCGCTGGTCGGCCAGCGCCCCGCGTTCGGCGACTTCATCGGCGGCATGTTCATCGCCGGCGGCATCGCCGGTGCGCTCTTCCATCGCGAGCGCAGCGGACAAGGGATCGAAGTCGACGTCTCGCTGCTCGGCAACGCGGTGTGGATCATGTCGCCCGATATCGTCGCGTCGATGGCGTACGGCTTCGAGCTGCCCCAATCCGGTTTGATGGGCGCACCCAATCCGTTGGTCAACACCTACTGGAGCAGCGACGGCAAAGGGATCGTGCTGATGATGCTGCAGGGCGATCGCTTCTGGCCGATTTTCTGTAAGGCCATCCATCGCGAAGAGCTGCTCGAAGACGCGCGCTTCAATCCGCCGCAGCAGCGGCAGCTCAACGGCCCACAGCTCGTTGAACTGCTGAAGGCGATGTTCGAGACCAAGACGCGGGCCGAGTGGGCCGTGATCCTCAACGCATCGGAGTGTATCTGGGCGCCGGTGCAATCACCGGCCGAAGTCGTCGAAGATCGCCAGGTGAAGGCGAACGGGTACATCATGAACTTCGAACATCCCAACTTCGGACCGTTCCGCGTCGCGGCGAGTCCCGTGCAATTCAACGGTGAGCCGCCGGCAGTGCGCACCGCGGCCTGCGACGTCGGCGCGCATACCGAAGAAGTGCTGCTCGACCTCGGCTACGATTGGGAGGAGATGGGCAAGCTGAAAGACGCTGGCGTCATTTCCTAATCCCAAAGCGAAAGGGCCTGGCAACCGCCGATGGACGCCGATGTCCGCCGATAAGAAACTCACGCACGGGAACGATTGCAAACTTCATCGACCATACGTTGTGTCCGATTCCGCATTGGCGTGAATCGGCGGTTTCTCTTCCTTCTTCGGATTGAGGCTAGAAGCGCTCCTTGAACGGCCGCACATCGAGTTCGTAGCTCCACGCGCTCCGGTCTTGGTGGGCGAGGTACCAGAAGGCGTCGGCGATGGCGGACGGCTTGAGCAGATCTTCGTCCTTAAGGTGCGGCAGAAACTCCCTGACCACCGGCATGTCGATCGCACCGTCAACGTTGACGTACGCGACGTGAACACCTTGGGGATGAAGATCGCGCGCCATCACTTGCACGAGACCACGCACGGCAAATTTGGCCGGCGCAAATGCGGCCGATGACGGCCCCGGCTTGACGCCGGCGGTCGCCCCCGTGATCAAGATCGCTCCGCTGCGGCGCGCGAGCATCTCAGGCGCGACCCGGCGCGCCCACAGGAACGCACCCAACGTATGCACGCGCCAGGTTTCCTCGAACACCTCGGGCGTCGTGTCCACCAACGTTCCGAATGGCCGCCGACCGCCGTTGTAGATGAGAACGTCCACAGAGCCCAGCGTGCTGCGTATCCGCTCGTACGCGGACGACACTTGTTCCGCGATCGTTGCGTCGCTCTGAACCGGAAGCGCAACGCCGCCTGCGGCTCGGATCTCGTCTGCCAGCGGGCCGGTGACATCGGCGCTCCGGGCCACCAGCGCAACGCGATAGCCCTGCGCGAATCGGCTGGCCAACGCCGCACCCAGCCCGGCGCCGACTCCCACCACAACTGCGACACGCGTGTGTGTTGTTTGCTCCATTGCTCCCTACCGATTCTCTGCGCACGGCTGAACTTCGATGGCGAACCACGCGCAAGAGCCCAAGTGATTTTCAGAAGACGGATGTTTCGTCATCCGCCACCGTTCCCGCTGCCAGTGTCAAAGCGATAACCGACGCCCCGCACGGTGAGCAGGTACCGTGGATTCTCCGCATCGGGTTCGAGCTTGGCACGGAGGCGCGCGATGAAATTATCCACCGTCCGCATGGTGGTGAACTCCAGTTTCCATACTGCATGCAGCAACATGTCACGCGTGATCACGCGGTCGGGATGGCGCAGGAAGTACGCGAGCACCTGGAACTCGCGCGCGGTCATCGGCACGAGTTTGCCCGCGCGGGTCACCTCGTGGCGATCGAAATCGATCCGGACATCTCCGAACGCGTCGCTGGTACGCTCCACGCTCTCGCGCCGCTTGCGTCGCAAGCTGGCGTTGATCCGGGCGCGGAGCTCGCTGATGCTGAAAGGTTTGCTCAGGTAGTCGTCGGCACCCAGCTCGAGACCGATGACCTTGTCGGTCTCGTCGCCGCGCGCGCTCACGATCAGTACCGGCACCTCGGCGTTCTCTTCGCGAATGCGTCGCAGCACCTCCAGGCCGTTGCGCTTCGGCAACATGATGTCGAGGATGATGACATCGGGATGGCCTTCGCGCGCCCGTTTCAGCCCACTTTCACCGTCGCGGGCGGAGAGCACCTCGTAGCCATCGAGCGCCAGGTTCATCTCCAGCCCGGCCACGATCGCCGGGTCGTCTTCGATCACCAGTACACGTTCATGCGCCATGCGGTCACGCCTTCAGCGCCGGCAAGAGGATCGAGAACTCCGCCCCACCATCGCTGCGGTTGGTCACCCGTACGCGCCCGCCGTGGGCTTGCGCCACGTGGCGCACGATGGCGAGACCCAGTCCGCTGCCGCCGACTTGACGATTGAGCCGATCGTCGATGCGATAGAAGCCGTCGAAGATCCGCCGATGCTCACGCCGCGGCACACCCGGACCATTGTCGATCACCGAGAGCGCGACGCGACCGTCTTCGCGATGGCACTCCAAACGAATTCGCTTCGACTCGCCGGTGTACTTGTAGGCGTTGTGCAACAAGTTGAGGAGCGCGCCGCTGACTGCGTCGCGATCGGCCAGAATCATCGGCAGGTCGTCCGGCACTTCGGTTTTGAACTCGATGTTCTCCTGCATGCGCAGCGGTTCGAAGGCTTGCACCGCGGCCTCGATCACCGCACTCACCGACTCCGGTTGCCGATGATAGACCATTTTTCCCGCTTCCATGCGGCCGAAGTCGAGCAGGCGATCAATCAGGGCATTGAGGCGACCCGCCTCTTGACGCAGCAGCGTGACGCAACGGACGCGCTGCGCCTCGGAGGTCAATCGCCCGTCCGCCAACGTGTCGGCGAACATGCGAATGCTGGTCATCGGTGTTTTGAAGTCGTGCGACACTTTCGAGAGAAAATCGAGCTGCAACTGCGACAGATCGGACGCGCGCTTGAACGACACCACCAACCACGTGGTGCCGGCCAGCAGCAACGCGCAGAACGACAGGATGAGCACGCCGAGCGTGACATCAACCACCGCGCGACTGAACACCAGCACCAGCACGCCGACCACGATCAACGCCACCGCCGGCGTGAGCAGAAACATCGACGACAAAAACATCAGTCGCGGGAACCGCACGCCGCGACTGTGACCACAGCGCCGCTATGAGTCAAGGGTCGGGCGCACCAGGCTCGTGGGTCGTTGCAAACGCCCGCCGATCGGGACTAGTTTGCGCCGCATGTCGCTGCAAGGTGCGCAAGAGTACACCACTGAAGTTGCCGCGTCGGTGAAGGGCTGCTTTGCGACGATCATCGACTTCGAACGGTACCCGTCGTGGTCGTCTTCCGTGCGTGAGATTCGCGTCCTCGATCGCCATCCCGATGGCTTGGCGCGGCAGGTCGAGTTTCACGTCGACATCACCATCAAGACTTTGCGCTACGTGCTCGAATACGAATACGACCCGCCCGGCCGTCTCACCTGGCGTTCGGTCGACGGTGACGTCGAGTCCATCGAAGGCGCCTACCGGTTCGAGAAGCTCGCTCCCAACAAGACCCGGGTCACCTGTCGTCAGACCATCGTGATCGGTTTCTGGTTGCCGGGTCTCATCCGTCGAGCGATGGAGCGCACGGCACTGCAGCAGTCGGTGGACGAGTTCAAGCAAGCCACTGAGGCGCGCATCGCAACGGCAAAGAAAACGTCAGCGAAGAAACGCAGCTGAGAGAGAGCCGCCATGCCCATGCCCCTGGAAGGAATTCGCGTCATCGACTGGACCATCTGGCAACAAGGTCCGGTCGCCTCGGTCATGCTTGGCGACCTGGGCGCCGACGTGATCAAGATCGAAGAGACACGATCCGGCGACCCCGGCCGTTACGCCTGGTACGTGAAGGAGGCGGGCCTTAGCAGTTTTTTCGAGGCG
>JBGOUW010000638.1:0-2714 GCA_041477755.1 Binatia bacterium | reverse complement strand
GCGCTGCGTGACTTCGTCCGCGCGGCCGCTGCGCGCGCCGCCGATGGCGTGCTCGCGGTGAACGACTTCATCGACGATGAGAAGCCGTTGCACGTCGCCTGCGGTCGCGACGGCCGCATCAGTGCTATCGGCGACCCCGCGGCCAACAGCGCGCTGATCACTGCCGGGTTCTACGTGCTTCATCCGCGCATCTGCGCCGAGATCGATGCCGCGCGCGCAGCGGGCTTCACGGCGTTGCGCCAGTTCCTCGCGCATCTGGTGGCGCGCGGCTACCGGCTCTACGGCGAGCGCGTGCCGAAATGCGTCGATGTCGACCGACCGGAAGACATCGCCACGGCCGAGGCCTTCATCCGCAGCGGGTACCGCGCATGAGCGACTTCCTCGGCATCGCCCGCGAGCGGGTATTCTCGCCCGGCAAGGTCGAAGCGGATCGCGCAATTCTCGAAGCCGTCGCCGACGGTCTACGCCGACGGCGGCACACCGTGCGCATAGTCAGCGCGGAAGAGCCGCTGCCGTCGCCCGCTGCAAAGACGACGGTCTTCACCATGTGTCAGGGTGAGCGCGCACTCGCGACGATGCGCGCGTGGGAGCGCGACGGCGTTCGCGCGGTCAACTCGGTCGAGTCGATACTCAATTGCCATCGCCACCGCATGCTGGAGTGCTTTGCGCGTGCAGAGGTGAACGCGCCAGAGACGCTGTTGCTGACGACCGAGGCGCCGCCGGACTGGCCCGAATGGATCGACCACTTCGGCGCGTGGCTGAAGCGCGGCGATGTCCACGCAACGAACGCGGATGATGTCGTGTTCGTTCAGAGCCACGCCGAGGCGCGCGCGGCGGTTGCGCGTTTTCACGCCCGGGGTATCGGTCGTGCGATCTTGCAGCGCCACGTCCCCGGCGTCGTGATCAAGTTTTACGCCGTCGCCACTGGTTACCTCGCCTGGTTTCCGCCGGCCGAAACGGCGGTCGAGTTGAGCGCTCAGCAGATGGCCGAGCTGCGCGCGTTGGCACAGTCGGGGGCGCGCGCGCTCGGGCTCGAAGTGTACGGTGGCGATTGTGTCGCGAGCGCGACAGAAGGGTTACAGTTGATTGACTTGAATGATTGGCCTAGCTACGCTCGCTGCCGCGCTGCGGGGGCAGAAGCTATTGTCACCTACTTGGAAGCGCTGATTGAAACGAGCAGGCAGTGAAATCCGCAACCCAATCTGCGCCGAGCCGTGGTGCCATTCCGGGCCCGAAGTCGCGCGCGATGTACGCTGAGGAACAGCAATTCCTCGCCCCCGGCCTGCAGCGCATCGCGCAGCTCTCCGAATTGGCGCTCGCCGAGGGGCGCGGCTGCACGCTGGTCGATGTGGACGGCAACGAGTACCTCGATTTCTTCGCCGGGGTGGCGGTCGCCAGTCTCGGCCATTCCCACCCCCGCTTTGTCGCGGCGCTCACCAACCAGATCGAACGCCTCGCGGTCGGCAGTTTCACCAGCGAGCCGCGGCTGCAGTTAATGAAGGTGCTCGCCGAGCTTGCACCGGGCGCGCTCAGGCGCACGCAACTCTACAGCGGCGGCGCCGAAGCCGTCGAAGCCGCTATCCGTCTGGCCAAGGCCTACACCAAGAAGTACGAAGTGGTCGGGTTCTGGGGGGGCTTCCACGGCAAGACCGGCGGCGTGATGGGGCTGATCGGCGACGAGTGGAAGCAGAAGTGGGGACCGCTCCCCGGCGGCACGTATCAAGTACCGTACGCCGACTGCTACCGTTGCCCACTCAAACTGAGTTACCCCGACTGTGGCGTCGCGTGTCTCGACTTCATGCGCCAGAGTCTCAAGACGACCACCGCGGGCATGATCGCGGCTGTGCTCATCGAACCCATGCAAGGGACCGCCGGTAACGTGATCCCACCGCCGGAATTTCTGCCGGGTGTGCGTGACATAGCGCATGAAAACGACGCGCTCTTGATCGTAGATGAAATGATCACCGGCTTCGGGCGCACCGGCTTGCCGTTTGGTTGCAACCACACCAACGTCGAGCCCGACGTGATGACCATCGGCAAAGGCTTCGGCAACGGCTTTCCGGTCACCGGCCTGATGTCGACGGACGAGATCACCGCCGCGCCGCCGTTTTCGAAGGCGAGTTCCTCGTCGTCGAGCTACGGCGGCAATGCGCTCGCGGCGACCGCCGCCCTGACGACGGTGGAGACGATTCTCGACGAGGGCCTGATCGACAACGCCGCGCGCGTTGGTGCCTTCCTGCTCGACGAGTTGCGCGGCTTGCAGGAGAAGTACGAGTTCATTGGCGACGTGCGCGGCGCCGGGCTGCTGCTCGGCATGGACCTGGTGAAGAACCGCGCGACCAAGGAGCCGCTGGCGCGCGAGGTGTCGGAGCAGATCTTTCTCGGGGCGTTGCGGCGCGGGCTGCTGCTGATGGGCTACTTCTCGCGCGTCCGGATCAATCCGCCGCTGATCCTGAGCGAAAGCGAAGCCCGTGACGGCGTCGCGATTCTCGACGAAGTGTTCGCCGAGGTGGCGCGCAGCGGGCGGTACCGGCAATGAGCACTCCGCTCCGCGGTGCGATCGTCGGTTTTGGTAACGTGGCCGAGCGCGGGCATCTGCCCGCGTGGTTGGCGCATCCGACCATGCGGATCGTCGCCGTCGCCGATTCCGATGCGAAGCGCCAAGCGCGCGCCCGAGCGCTCTTGCCGCACGCGACCGTGGCGGGCGACGCGGC
>JBGOUW010000620.1:0-2815 GCA_041477755.1 Binatia bacterium | reverse complement strand
GAAGTCGCGCTCAACCAACGTGAGCAGCTCCTTGAACTGCCACCATGGCGAGTCGACGCTGGTGTGCTCGCCTCCGCGAGCAAGTTCGGCAGGCAACTCACCATCGATGTAGTACGGCAGAAAAACGCTTACGCACGGTGATCCCAAGCTACCCCAGTAGACGAGCGGCTCCCGGTCGTGGCCCAGGCGCGCGATCATGCTGGCGGTTGTCGTGCCGACCGGATCGGCGTGCATGCACACCGAGTAGTAGCGCTCGTCGTCGACAGCACGACCGGGACGATACACCTGCCCGCTGTCGTAGTGATCGCGCAGGGCGGTGCGTAGCGATGCGGGCGTCAGCTGGCCGCGCCCGGCTTCGAGCAGTTGGCAGGTGCGGCCGTGGCGGCCACTCGAAATGAAATCGGGCGCCACGCTGGTGTCGCGGTATGCCGCGCCGAAGTTGAAGCGAGTGTCACTGGTCTCGCTCCACCAGCCCTGCGCGACGGCATGCTCGATCGACCCGGGCGACACCGCGTCCCAATCGTCGCCGATGGTGAGGTGATTCGACGCGCTACCGACCGCCAGGATGCGGCGGAGCGCCCACCGGCGGTCCGATGCTTCGAGCACATACGCTTCACGCCGGTCGGCGATCAGGAACGAGTTGTGGTACGGCCAATCCTTGTCGAAGTAGCCCGAGCCGCCTTGGCCGTAACGCTCGACCAATGCCGCGATCACTTCGACCGCACGAAAAGCCGATGTGCCGCGCTCGAGCCCGAGCCGCACCAGATCCATTCCAATCAGCCCATGGCCAGACAGTCCGTCCCGCGTGAAGACCGTGTGATTGCCGATGGCGACGCCGTGCTCGTTGAGCCCGTGCTCGAAACCCCACAACCAGAACGGCTGCGAGCCGATCAGGCGCGCCGTCTCGCCTACCTGCTCGATCTCGATGTACTGGCAGCGCAGCTGCGCGCCGCGGGTGTGCTGCCGTCGCGGAACTTGGACGAGCCGCTGGCACTCGGCCGCCGGGCGGTCGCTGTTCTTGGCAAACAGCACCGACCCGTCCGCAGTCGAGTTGGCCAACGCGACCAGCGAATCGCAGGCGACGCGGGGGCGTGTCATGACCGCTCCCGCAGAAAGCGCACGACGATGTCGGCCACCGCGGCTTCGTGACCCCCAAAGAAATGATCCGCGCCTGCGATGCACATGAACGTCTTCGGCTCGGGCAGCGTGGCGATGCGTTCGTGCATCACCGCCAGCGAGCAGTATTGATCGTGGTCGCCGAGAATGAACAGCTTCGACTTCACGCACCCCTCGAGGAAGCTGGTGTCGAACATCGGGACGGGCGTCGCGATGGCAATCACGCGTGACACGTGGGCGTGATCGTGCCCCGCGAGCAGGGCGACCACCGCGCCGAAGGAATAGCCGATCAGCGTGACGTCGGCGGTCGAGACGCGGGTGCGCAATTGGTCGACCGCGGCGCGCGCATCGTTGGCTTCGGCCTGCCCGCCGCCGTAGCGCCCTTCGCTGGTGCCGACGCCGCGGAAATTGAAGCGCAGCGTCGCGACGCCAACCGCTCGCAGCGCCTTCGCAACCGCGCTCACCACGTTGTTGTCCATCGTACCGCCGTACTGCGGGTGTGGATGGCAGATGACCGCACCGTGCGTCGCGCCTTCGGGTACCCCGAGTCGACCTTCGAGTTGCAGACCGTCGGCGGTGAACTGGATCGCCTCTTCCGGTACGTGCGACATGCGCGCTCTATCGCACGCGGCGCGAAGCGCGGCAATGTTTTTCCTCCCGTTGACGGTGGCGGTTCGCCACACTATCGTCCGCCGCACTCCGAAGGAGACCCGTCATGGCGCTTGAAACCATTCTCTTCGACAAAACCGACGGCCTCGCCACCATCACTCTCAATCGTCCCGAGCGACTGAACGCGTGGACGCCGGTGATGGGGGCCGAGCTGCTCGATGCCTTTCGCGATGCCGATCGCGACAAGAGCGTGCGCGTCGTGCTGTTTACCGGCGCGGGGCGCGCGTTCTGTTCCGGCGCCGACATGGATTTCTTCGCGGGGCAAATCAAGGCCGGTGGCGGCACCACGGCCGGTGGTGGTGGCGGTCCGTCCCGTGTCGAGGAGTGGCCGCTGCTGATGCAGCGGATGTCGAAGCCGACCATCGCGGCGATCAACGGCTACGCGCTCGGCGTCGGCTGCACGATGACGTTGTTGTGCGACATCCGCCTTGCCGCCGCCGAGGCGAAGCTCGGCTTTCTATTTCCGCGCATGGGAGTGATGGCGGAGTTGGGCTCGACGTTTCTGCTGCCGCGGCTGGTCGGGATTGGGCGCGCCTGCGAGTTGATGTTCACCGGCAAGATGTACAGCGCCGACGAGTGCGCGCAAGCCGGCGTGGTCAACCGCGTCGTTCCCGGCGATCAGCTGATCGCGGCGGCGACGGCGATGGCGCGCGAGATCATGCAATGCGCGCCGCTGTCGCTCATGCTGACACGGCAGGCGCTCTATCAAGGCCTCACCGCCAGCTTCGAGGCGCAGGTGCGCAGTGAAGCATTCGCCCTCGATCATCTCTACCGCACCCGTGATCACGCCGAAGCGGTCGCGTCGTTCAAAGAAAAACGTCCGCCGAAGTTCGAAGGCCGATAACGCAGGCGTCGGGCCGTCCAGCCATCAGCGATCTGCCATCAGCGATCCCTCATGTCCGTTGCCGTTTCGCTGCCCGCGCGCATCAACGTCGTCGGCAATCCGACCGATGCCAACGAAGGCGCGTATGCGACCATCTCGTGCGCGGTACCGCTGCGCGGCGGCGCGCACCTCCACGCCGCCCGCGAG
>JBGOUW010000306.1:0-6270 GCA_041477755.1 Binatia bacterium | reverse complement strand
GGCCTGGTGCTGCACTCACGGCGGGGTGCATGGAAGGACGGGGCCCGTCTCCGTCCGGCCGATCCCACCGATGCGGCCTTCATGTTGATCGACAAGCCCGGCGACGAGCCCGCGTACTTGCTGCTGACGCGCGACCAACGCGGACACGTCAACGGCCTGCGCTGCGACAACCTGGTGCACATGGTGCGCACCGCCACGGTCGAACCGTGGGCGTGAGGATCCGGAGACCGACTGTCGCCGCTCTCGCTATGACTACACTGACCCATCGTTTCGTTCAGACCAACGGCATCCGCATGCACATCGCCGAACAGGGCGCGGGGCCGCTGGTCATTCTCTGTCATGGATTTCCGGAGTGTTGGTATTCGTGGCGGCATCAGTTGTCGGCACTGGCCGCCGCCGGATTCCACGCGGTGGCGCCGGATCAGCGCGGCTTCGGGCAAACCGATTGTCCCGAGCCGATCAGCGCGTACGAGATGTTCCAACTATGCGGCGACATCGTCGGCCTCGTGCAGGCGTTGGGGGAAACGCGTGCGATCGTTGTCGGACATGACTTTGGCTCGCCGGTCGCGTACCGCTGCGCGCTGTTGCGGCCAGACATGTTCCACGCGGTCGCGCTGCTCAGCGTGCCGTTTCTCCAGCGCTCGTGGCAGGACATTCAACCCACCAAGTTGATGCGACTGCTCGCCGGCGAGCAGATCTTCTATCAGGAGTACTTTCAGACCCCCGGCATCGCCGACGCCGAACTCAACGCCGATCCGCGCAAGACGCTTCTCATGATGTTGTACGCGCTCTCCGGTGACCCGCCGGCGGAGAAGCGCGCGCGCCCGTTCCTCACTCGGTCGGAAGGCTTTCTCGATACCCTCTCGCTCCCCGACACCTTGCCGCCGTGGTTGAGCGAACAGGATCTCGATGTCTTCGCGCACGAGTTCGAACGCACCGGCTTCAGTGGCGGGCTCAACTGGTATCGCAACATCGATCGCGCGTGGGAATGCACGCCGTTCCTGGCTGGTGCCACGTTACCACAACCGACGCTGTTCATCGGCGGCGAGCGCGACTCCGTGGTCGCGATCTTCGGTGCCGCCATCAACGCGATGGAGACGACCGTGCCGCGGCTGTACCGGAAAGTCCTGCTGCCCGGTGCCGGCCACTGGCTTCATCAAGAGCGTCCCGCCGAAGTCAACGCGCTGCTGATCGAGTTCCTGGCGAGCCTGCGTTAAGCCTTGACTCAGCCCCGGTGAATACCCGTTCGGGGGATCTATCCTTTCGGCTCAATTTGGGGCAAAAGGGCCGGCGTGAATGTCGGCGCGTCTTCGAGCGGGAGTGAACGCACGGCGGCTTCGCGCTTCGCCCGATCGGCGTTCGCACAGGAGGAGGTCCACGGGTGCGCGTCTCTGTCATTGCCATGGTCCCGTTCGCGATTGCTCTCGCCGCAGTGACCGGCTCGGCGACCGCCTTCGCTGAAGGTGACGGCCCGAGCGTGAGCATTCTCGTCTTGAAGGAACACGGAGTCGGTAGCCCTGCGCTGGCGCAGCCGTACCTCGACAAGTTCGTTGCACTGGCAGCCGAACTCAACGATTGGCCCAGCGCCAAAGGCGAGTACTACGTCAGTCGCAGCGCCGCGGAGGCGTTCATCGGCGCGCAGCACCCCCACTACGGCATCCTGTCCCTGGCGGCGTTCTTGGGGTTGAAAGACAAGTACCACCTTGAGATCATCGGTCAGGTTGCCGTGTCGCTGGTGGGTGGGCGGCAGTACTCGATCATCAGCCAGAGCGCGCCGGATCTCGCCGGGTGCAAGGGCAAGACGCTCGCCAGCGACCATGCGGATGACGTGCGTTTCATCGAGCGGGTCGTCGCCCGCAACGAGTTCAAGCTCAGAGAGTTCACGATGATGCAAACCCAACGGCCGCTGCAGACGATCAAGAAGGTGCTGAACGGCGAGGCGGTATGCGCCTTGATTGACGATGCGCAGCTGGCGGAATTGCCGCATCTCGATGGCGCGTCGGGCGTCCACACCGTTTGGCAGGGCGCGCAACTGCCGCCGATGGCGGTGGTGGCATTTCCGGCGGCGCCGGCTACCGAGCGCAAGCGTTTCGAGGACAACCTGAGCAAGGTGTGCGCTGACGACAGCCACGGTGCCTGCGGCGAAGTCGGCATCGTCTCGCTCAGCGCCACTCGCGGTGAAGACTACGCCGCCGCACTCGCCGCGTACGGCCACTAACCGAGATCTCGTCGGCATCCATCAGTTCACATGACGTGTTCCGTTCGCATCGCCGCGCGGCGTCCAGTTTGGCTGCTTCCGATCGTGCTCGGCTTGGTGTTTGGGTGTGCCAGCCGCAAGCCCGTCCACCCCGAAGTCACAGCGGCCGCGCAGCGCAACGACGTGCTGGCGCTGAGCGACGCGCTCGAAGCGTTGATCAATGCCGGCACCGATACCCCCGCCGATCGCGAGTACGCTTACCAGATCGTGCATGCACACGAAGAGGACACGGCGGCCGCCATGTTCGCGCGCGCCGCAGTAACCGGACGGTTCGTCCAACAGCGGGGCCTGCTCGCCGCCAACTTGATCGGTGACATCGAGCGCTGCGCCCGCCGCAGCCGCGAACTCGACCCGAGCTTCCGCAACGGCGCCGCGACGCGCCTGCTCGGCACTATGTACGTGATCGCACCCAGCACGCTGCTCACCCACGGCGATTCCGAAGTCGGCGTCGAACTGCTCGAAGGTCTGGTGGTGACTTTTCCCGACACGCTCGAGAATCACCTGCGCCTGGCCGAAGCCTACATCGCCCTCGGCGACCTTCCACCCGCCTATCCGCACCTCTGTCGCTGTCTGGCACACAAATCCGCACTGGTCCCCGACGACCAGATCCTCCTCAGTCATCTCGTCGCCAACGCCGGCACTCCGCCGTGTGCGGACAGCGGCAGCGTAGCTCCCAAGTAAATCCTTCCACACTCCCGCTCTACTCTGCCGCCACCGGACAGTGTAGAGAACTCCATCCACTGCCTGAAGCGCCATGACGATGCACCTCTCGTTGCTCCTCCCGCACCTGTACCGCTGGCGTCGCTGGCTGATTGTGTTTGCCGTGATGCTCATCATCCGTGCCGCGTTGCCCGCCATTGCTCGCCGGGTCGTGATGTCGCAAGCTTCGCAGGCGTTGCACGCGCAAGTGGAAATCGGTGACGTCGATCTCGCGCTCCTGCGTGGTGGCATCGCCCTGAAGGACGTGACGGTGCGGGCGGCGCCATCCGACGGCTCGCCGGTGGATCCGCTCAATGCCGCCGCACCGCCACTCATCGCGTGGAAGCGATTCGCCATCGAAGTACAGTGGCTGCCTCTGTTCCGCAAGACGATTCGCCTGCGCGAGGTCGTGTTGGATTCACCCCGCGTTGCGCTCGATCGGCTGGCGGACGGCCAGATCAACTTGCTCGAACTCGTACCCGCGAGTAGCACTGCTGCGCCGACGCCGGAGAGCACCCCACAGAGTGCCGCGCCAACCGCGGTCCCCGCCGCACCGGAGTCCGGCTGGGTCTTCGGGGTCGACCGCTTCATCCTGCGCAACGGTGGCGTACGCTTTCGCGACTTGGTCATCAAGGACAGCGAACCGATCGACACCAGCATCGACGCCGTTGAAGTCACTGACGTTGCCCTCAACCCTGGCCTGTACGGTGAGCCGTCGCATGTGCACCTGGCACTCGCGCTCGACCAGGGATCGCTCACAGTCGACGCGCACCTGACGTTGCGTGACGCGGGGTTCAAGTTCGACACCGACGTGGAAGCCAAGAACCTGCCGATCCAACGCGCCCGGCTGTACATCCCGAACGTCGGGTGGAACGCGCTGCAAGGCGCGCTCGACGCGACGTTGGCTTACCGATTCGACACCGGCACGCAGAACGAACTGCGCGGCGCGGTGACGCTGCGTGACGTCAGCGTGCGCGTTCCGAACTTCGACGAACCGGCGCTCGGCTGGCAGAGTCTGACGGTGAAGGTCGACCCTGTCGACCTGACTCGTCATCACGTCGTCATCAGTGCGCTCGATCTCGTTGGCCTGGATCTTCCGGTTCGCTCGCAGGGCGGTGACCCGTTGCCATTGCTCGCGGGCGCGCCCCCCGCAGCTCCATCCACAGCCGTGCCGCCATCGGCGCCCGCGGATTCCCCATCAGCAAATGCTCCGGAAATTCCGTGGCACTGGGCCGTCACAGCCCTGCACGTAACCGAGTCGCACGTGCACGTGGTTAGTGCGGCCGCGCCGCTCGATGTCGGCGTCGGGGTTTCGCTTAGCGACCTGGCAGACGACGCCGCACGGTCGGCGCAAGTTCAGCTGGCGTTGAGCGTGGGCACGGGCACACTGAACGTTGACGGAGCCGCGCGCATGGCGCCGCCGGGGTTTGCCGGCACGATCCGGATCACCGATCTCTCGCTGCCCGAGATGATCGCGACGGCGGGCGCGCTGCCGCATGATCTGCTGCAGTCCGCCCGCTTCGCCGCGGACGTGACCATCGAAGCCGGCATGGCGGCGGAGAACGGAAGCCCGCTTGCTGCGCGTGATCTGCGGGTGCGCGGCAAGCTCTCTCTTGCCGACCTCGGCGCGACAACTCCCGATCCGCAGCGCGTGACCGTCGGGGTCTCCTTGATCAACTTGACGATCAGCGAACTCCTAGCTCCCGCGCTGCTGCCAGCCGGGTCGACCGACGATGCCGCCACCACCGCCGGTCCGCTACGCGCGAGTGGCGAATTGTCGATCAGCGACCTGAAGGTGGCCGGCGCTGACTCGCAGGGCTTCACGATGACTCTGCACTCGCTCGACCTGGCGCTCACCGAGTTGCTGGCGCCGATAACGCAACCTGTTGATCTGCGTACTCGCGGACGCCTCACCCTCAGCGACCTGCGGCTGGTTGGCGCCGAGCCCAAGACCTTCAACGTGGCGATTCGGTCGCTCGATCTGCCGATCACCGAACTCATCGTACCCGTGACCGAGCAGAGTGCGCCGGCGCGTCCGTTGCGGGTCGCTCTCGGCGACTTCCTACTCACCGATCCGACTGTCCAACTGACCCTAACGCCCGAGGGTCTCGTGCTGCCAAAATTGTCGGGTGATGCAGCAGCACCGGCGACACCCCCCACACCGCCGGACTCCAGCACCCCGTCGCGGCCCGTCGACGTGACGCTGGCTTCGTTCCGTCTGGCCAACGGACGCATCGCGGTGAGCGATCACGCGGTGAAGCCGTTCTTCACCGGAGGCGTGGGGCCGCTCAACGTTGCAGCGCGCGAGCTGCGCTGGCCCGACCCGACCGTGAGCGATCTGCGGATCGACGCCACCAGCGCCACAGAAGGCAAGCTCAGCGTCTTCGGCGCACTCACGCGCGATGGTACGGGCTGGATCGAGGTGAACGCAGACCACTTCGCGCTGCTCCCGTTCAATCCGTATGCAGCGCACTACTCGAGTTACAGCATTGGCGATGGCGCGCTCTCGTTGACGTCCAAAGTCAGCGCCGGCAACGGGCGCTACGATGCGGACAACTGGTTGACGCTTCACAGCCTTGATGTGCAAGGAGCGAGCGGTGACTCGCTCTTCCAGCAACAGTTCGGGATTCCGCTGTCGTTCGCACTCGCCTTGATGCGCGATCCGCAGGGCGACATCGCGCTGGGCATTCCGATCACCGCCGATGCCGAGGGCATGCAGGTCGGCCTGGGCACTATCGTGCGCGGCGCGCTGCAGAGCGCCATCGTGGGTGCGCTCACCTCGCCGCTCAAACTCGTCGGCGGTGTGTTCAGCGACGGCAAGGTCGCCGCCGTTGCGCCACCCACC
Source organism: Binatia bacterium (assembly GCA_041477755.1). GTDB lineage: Bacteria > Desulfobacterota > Binatia > HRBIN30 > JACQVA1 > JACOST01. The sequence continues at coordinate 469 of JBGOUW010000306.1, read as the reverse complement.
ATTGCCTTTCGCCCGGGGCGGAGCGAACTTGCCAACGAGGGGGAAGAGCAGCTCACGCGGTTGGCGGGTTTCGTCGCCGGCCGGCCCGCGATCGGCGTCACTCTCGAAACCGCGGTCACCGCCAGCGACGTGCGTTGGCTGCGCGAGCAAGCGCTGCGCGCCGAATGGGGCAAGCAAGGATTGCTGAGCAAGCTGCGCGGGCTACCACAGCGCGGCACTCGTGAGATCATCCAACGCGCCCTCGATGCCCGGGCGAATGACGAGCCGGGCGAGTTGTCGCCGGAGGACACCGCCACCCTCGACCGTTGGTTAGCTGAGCGCCCCGCGCTAGCCCCCGAGGAACTGCGCGCGCTGGCCGAGGGGCGCCTCGCGTCCGTCGAACAGGTGCTGCGCGAACAGCATGGTATCGACGCCCAACGCATTGCCCGTCGCGAGCCATCGGCAGACATCCTCGATGTTGCGCCCGCGG
>JBGOUW010000158.1:0-9632 GCA_041477755.1 Binatia bacterium | reverse complement strand
CGTTGCTGGTGTGGGATGCCGTGCTGATGACGCTGACCAACGGCGGCTACGGCACCCCGTCGACCAAGCGCACGTACAATCTCATCCCACTGCAAGTCTTCTTCGCGCTGCTGCCGGTGCTGGTGGTTGACGCGTGGGCGCTACGATGGCGGTGGTCGCGCTACCTGAGCGGTGCAGTGATCGCCGGCGGCCTCGGGGTGTATGCCGTCTTCAATCTGCTCCTCATCGCGCAGCCGGCGCCGGGCGTCTACGGCGTCAACGTGTTCGACGGCTTGATCGAATTGCGCCAACGCTTTCCCGAGCGCCGCGTTCTGTTTCTCACGTCGCAAGCGGCGTACGCCAGCACGTTTGCACCCGACAGCTTCCTACAGCGTGCCTACAAAGTTCCAGAGCAGCTCACCATGGACACGCGCTTCGAGGACGCAACCGTCACCGCCGCGTGCGAAGCACACTTACTGCTGTGCTACGAGCCGAACGCCGACAAGCCGCGCTTCCGGCCGCTGCTCGCGCGCTTCGACCGTGCGCTGCGGCCGTTCCCGTTGCTGAACTCGTTCGAGATGGTCTGTTACGATTGCGCGATGCCGGACACCGCGAGTCCCTAGAGCGACAGAGGCAGGGGAACTGCTCCCCTGCCTCTGCATTCCCTGAACGCCAGCGCGCTCAGACTTTGGCTTGCAAGAAGAACGCGATCACCAGCGCGTAAATCGCCAGTGCTTCCATGAACGCGATGCCGAGAATCATCGGCGTTTGGATGCGATCGGCACAATTCGGGTTGCGGCCGATCGACTCCATCGCTGCCGCCACCGCGCGACCCTGGCCCAAGCCAGCGCCGATCGCCGCGATGCCGACTGCCAGACCGGCCGCCATCGCGACAAAGCCACGACTCCAATCGCCAGAGCCGTCGGCTGCCATCGCCGTACCACCCGACAGCAACCACACCAGCCCGCCCAGCATCATCATCTGTAGTGCTTTGCGCATGTTGTCTTCCTCCTTTCCTTCAGCGTTCGGAGCCCGTCCCAGCCACACCTCTCTGTCCTCCTCGCCGCCCCTCGGCCAGCGCCGACTCCGTTGTGATCAACTTACTCAATGTGCGTGATGCGGCTCCTCGTGCGCATCGTGATGCGCCGTCGCCAGCGACAGATAGATCACGCTCAACAGCGTGAACACGAACGCCTGAATCACCGACACCATCGTTCCCAGCAGGTAAAAGGCGACCGGGATCACCACCTTCGTCAGATCGGTAAAGATCTCCAGCACCACGTGGTCGCCGGTCATGTTGCCGAAGAGACGCAAGGCCAACGAGACCGGACGCACGAGGTTGTCGATGATTTCCAGCGGGATCATCAAAAAGGCCAGCCACCAGATTGGGCCGACGAAGTGCTTCAGGTAGCCCACACCGCGCGCGGCGAAGCCGTAGTAGGTGTACGCGACCAGTGAGGTCACGCCGAGCGCGAAGGTAATGTTGAAATTGCTCGTCGGTGGCACAAAGCCCGGCAGCAATCCGCAGAAGTTCGACGCGAGGATGAACAGGAAGAACGTTCCGTAGAGCGGCACGTACTTTTGCCCGCGATGGCCCATCAGCGGCGCGACGATGTTGGCGTTGAACAGGTCGACGAACATCTCCATCAGATTGCGCGCGCTGAGCGTGTCATCCGGCACCACCGGATCCTTCGCGGCGCGCAGTTGGCGCAAGGCGACCAGCGCCCATGCCACCAGCGCGAGCATCACCAACGTCGCGGTCGCGGTGTGTTCCGGCAGTAGGTTGAAGCCGGGAATGATCTGGACCCAAGAGAAGCTGTGTTCCACTTACGCGGTTCCTTCCTCTGAGATTGCCGTTGCGGTGACGGGAGCGAATCGCAGCGCTTCGATCACGCAGGCGGCCAGCAGAAGTGTGATGCCAACGGCGAAGCTGAGGCCATCGACCGGCACGCGCCAGAACACCAGCGCCAGCAAGCCGAGGAAGAGGCCGAACTTGGCCACGAACAATCCGAGCGCAATGTACCACCCGCGTCCCGGCCGCAGCACGCGCCGAACGATTTCCTTGAGCAGCCGGAAATTGAGGCCCATCACCGCACCACCGAGCAGCACACTGCCGACGGAGAGCCACCCGGTGGCAACTGCGACGAGAGCGACCACGCCGAGCAGCACGACGTGCAAGAGTTCGATGCGTTCGAGGTTCATTCCGAAAAGTTGCCTACGGCGAGCTATGCTTTTTCAGGCCCCAAATCAAGCGCTGCACCGCGCCCGCGAACGCGCCCAGGGTGAAGAGCAACGTCAGCCACGGCGAACTGCCGAGCCATCCGTCGAGGTAGTTGCCCAGCACCACTCCGGCGACGATGATCCCGGCGAACTCGAAGCCGAAGCCGGTGTAGCGTGCGGCTTGCACCATGCCAGAGTCTTTGGGGTCGTCGTCCGGCACAATTCAAATCTCTGCCAGCGTCTCGTCGGCGGCGCGCACGGTGGCTTCGATGTCGGCGTCGCTGTGGGCGAGTGAGATGAAAGCGGCTTCGAACGCGGACGGCGGTAGGTAGACGCCGCGCGCGAGCATGCCGTGGAAGAATTTTCCGAACCGCGTTGTGTCGATGCGCGGGATGTCGACGGCGCCACGGACGCGCTCGACGCCGAAGAACAGCGTCCACATCGAGCCGACGCGATTGACGGTGCCCGTGATCTGGTGCTTGGCCAGCGCAACGCGCAAACCGGCTTCGAGACCGGCGCCAAGTTGTTCGAGTCGCTCGTAGGGACTGCCGGCGCGCAACTGTTTGAGCGTCTCCAATCCGGCCGCGACCGCGAGTGGATTTCCCGACAACGTTCCGGCTTGATACACCGGGCCCTCGGGGGCGAGTTGCTGCATGATGTCGCGCCGGCCGCCGAACGCGGCGAGCGGCATGCCGCCGCCGATGACTTTTCCAAGGCACGTCAGGTCTGGTGTGATGCTTCGGAGCGTCTGCACACCGCCGTAGGCGAGGCGGAAGCCGGTCATCACTTCGTCGAAGATCAACACCGCTCCGTGCGCGCGTGTGATCTCGCGCAAGGCTTCGAGGAACCCCGGCTCGGGAATGACCACTCCCATGTTGCCGACCACCGGCTCGATGATGACGGCCGCGACGTGATGGCCCTCGGCCGCGAAGTACTTCGCCAGGCCGTCACGGTCGTTGAACTCGGCGATGACGGTGTGGGTGGTGACGGATTCGGGCACGCCCGGACTATCGGGCACCCCGAACGTCAGGGCACCCGAACCAGCGCGCACCAGCAGCGCATCGCTGTGGCCATGGTAGCAGCCGGCAAACTTGATGACCTTGACGCGGCCGGTAAACGCGCGGGCGAGCCGAATCGCCGTCATCGTGGCTTCGGTGCCCGAACTGACCAGGCGTACCATCTCGACCGACGGCAACGCGTCCACAATCACGCGAGCCAACTCGATCTCGCGTGCGGTCGGGGCGCCGAAGCTGGTACCGTCGCGCATCGCTTCGTGAATCGCAGTGAGCACTCGGGGGTGCGCGTGGCCAAGGATCATCGGCCCCCACGAGCCGACGTAGTCGATGTACGTGTTGCCATCGGCATCGACCAGATTCGCACCCCGTGCGCGCTGAATGAAGCGAGGATGCCCGCCGACGGCCTTCCACGCACGCACCGGGCTGTTAACACCGCCCGGAATGACTTGGCGCGCGGCCGCAAACAACTTGTCGGAGAGATCGGTCGCCCTCATCATGATGAGGCGTGGGTAACCCGCGGGTCCGTTCCAGTCAAGGCAGCGCCGGGAGCCAAAGCAAAGGCAGGCAAACAAAGATGGCTCGCTTGCAATTTGGCCGGCGATCCTTCTACGGTGCGGCGTCATGACCACTAATAAGGGAATCACGGAAGTCGTGAAGGTGGGACGACGCGGCGAGTTGACCTTGTCGCGCCGCGTGCGCGCCGCCTTCGGCGTGCAAGCGGGCGACGAGATGGTGCTGAGCGTCGAGACCGAGCAACTGGTGTTGCGCCGCAAAGTGCACCGCTTCGGCGAGTACCTCGATTCGTTGACCGCCAAGTCGTAGCCCGCTCAGCGCACGCGGCGTTCGCCCCAACGATCCCAATACGTCACACCCTCTACCGGCCGGCGGGTCGTCGGACCGTACTTGCCGTGCGGAAATCCGAGCGGGATCAGCGCGACGGTTTCGGTGTCGGCGGGAATGCCGAATTCAGTTTTGATCTCGTCTTCGAACATGAGGTGGAGGGTCGTCAGCGTGGCGCCGAGGCCGACGCCGCGCGCAGCGAGCAGGAGGTTCTGCACGGCGGGAAAAATCGACGCGTAGAGCGCCGCCCCGCTGCGCCGCGTCCCTGGCGGCGGGGGCGGCAGCGGGCGCGGCACCATGCATACCAGCAGCAACACTGGCGCTTCGTGCAGGTGTTCGGCGAGATGTACGGCAGACTGCACCATGCGCATCTGCGCGCGCAGTTCGGCGGGTGGCAGCGGCGAACGTTCGGCGGCCGTCGCCGCATTTGCGGTAGCGTAGAGATCCCACGCCCGCTTGTAGCGAGCTTGGATGAAGCGCTTACCTGCTGGATCGCGTACGACGACAAAGCGCCACACCTGCGTGTTGCTGCCGCTCGGCGCCTTGGTGGCGGCTTCGAGCACTCGCCAGAGCAGATCGTCTGGAATCGGATCGGGCTTGAGTCGGCGCAATGCGCGCTGCGAATAGATCGCCTCGAACAGACCGATCTCGTCACTCATGGCCTTCCCTCCGTTGCATGCCGCCCTCCGTTCGTTGCCGGCTGCGCTTCCTTCGTTGCACCGCCGACCGCTTCGTCGTAGTCGTGCGTCATGGCTGCCGTTGTGGCTGCATTGATCGCGTTCGATCTCGACGGAGTGCTGTACAGTTCCGAGCCGCTCATTGCCGACGCCTATCGCGAGGCGATGGAAGCCGTCAATCAGCAGCGCCCCGGTTCGTTCGGGCGAGTACCGGCGACCGAAGAGATTCTCGCCCATGTCGGCTGGCCGGTGCCGACGATACTCGCGCGCTTGTTTCCGTCCGTCGATCCGGCCGCGATGACGCTGCTGCACGCCACCACGCTGGAGGTCATCTGTGCCCGCGTGGCGGCGCGCGCGGGGTTGCTCTACGACGGCGTCGCCGACGTGCTGCGCGCGCTGCGCGACGCCGGCTACTTGCTCGCGATCGCCTCCAACGGCCGGCGCCGCTACGTCGAAGCGGTGCTGGCGACGTACGATCTGCGCGAGTTCTTCGTCGAACCAATCACCGCGGATCACGTCGGCGAGAAAGCCGTGGTCCTGCGCGGCTACCTCGAACGCCATCAGGTCAGTCCGACGGTGACGGTGATGGTTGGCGATCGCAGCAGCGACGTCGAGGCGGCCCGGGCGGTTGGGACGTACTTCATCGGCTGCGACTACGGCCACGGCCATCGCCGCGAGATCGAAGGCGCCGGCCCGATCGTCGATCGGTTTGACGAAGTGCCCTCGGCCGTCGCATACCTGCTGCACGTGTAAGCTCAGCGACGCGAACAGATGGAGGCCGTTATGGGTCTGGTAACCGAGCGGGCGTTGTCGGCCCGCGATTTCCTTGACGAGTGCATCGCCTTCAAGCGCGACCGCGGCCCGCAGAGCCGCTTCCTGCGCGGCCTGGTGCTGGGCAAGCTAAACACGGCGCAGATCAAACGCTGGGCGAAGGACTTCTACTATTACGTCGAGCCGGCGATTCCAACCATCGCTGCGTGGCTCTCCGCCGTGCCGACGTTGCCGGACCGCGAGATTTATCGCTTGATCGCCCGTAACCTCGCGGGCGAGATGGGCTACATCAAGGAAGCCGAGCATCACGACCTGTACCTGCAATTCTGCGCGGGACTCGACATCACGCAGGCGGAGTTGCTCGAACACTTGCCCCTGGGATCGACCATCGGCGCGGCGTCAACGATGGGCTACTACTGCCGCAACTCGTTTGAAGAAGGACTCGGCGCATTCGGGCTCGCCGTCGAGATGGAAGTGCCAGGCCGGCCAAACGGCGCGAAGTTCATCCACGACGGCTTGAAGCAGCACTATGGTCTCGCCGCCAAGACACTCGAGTTCTGGTCGATTCATGTGGCGGCGGAAGAAGAGCACGGTGAGAACGCGGTGAAGGTGCTCGAACATTGCGGCCAAACGCGTGAGCAGCAAGCACGCATCCGGCGCGCCTTTCGCTTCAGCATTCTGGCGCACGCCGGCATGGCGGAAGGCTACGACCGCTTCCTCGATTCGTAATTCTGGACCGTCTGAACGTGACGCGATGAGTTTGTGGACTCGCCTGTTTCAGCGCAAACCGGCGGCAAATCCGTCCCCGGCGCCACCGCCGCCTTCAGCCCCCGAACAGGTCGTCGAATTGCCAACCGAGCCGTTCGTGTTCGAGTGTCAGTTGTGCGGCAAGGTGTTCGAGGCTCGGCGCAAGAAGCCGCTGTGCCCGGAGTGCGATAGCGCGGACGTTCAACTGGTGAGCGGATAACGGTGCGCGTCGCTGCCGTCGCCCGTACTTCTAGCTGCGGGGGTGGGCCTATTGAAGGCGGTGTGGGGTCGCCTCCAGGCGCATGCGAGGTGCCGGGGCGCTTTTTTCGTTTGACAAACACATGCGGTCCGATAGACATTTGGATACTGAATTCGACACGGAATCGGCGGCAGCATGTGCCCGTCGATCGCGAGGAGAACTACATGAGAAAACCGTTGCTGATGGCGCTGGCCGGGGCTTGGAGTTTGGGAACGGCCGCAACAGCTTCAGCTCAACCGGTCAATCCGGTCAAATTCAATGCGCGGCCGCCGTACGAGGTCGCCAAAAGCCCGGAGTTCCTCGCCGTGGCCGATATGAATAGCGACGGCATTCCCGACGTGATCGCGAGTTCGCCGACATCTCAGAAGGTTACAGTTCTCACCGGGGGCTCAGAGGGCTTCGCGGCAGTGGTTGCGGCCGGGCCGTTTCTAACGACACGATTCAGCAAACCCGAACAAGTCGCAGCCGGCGATCTGAACGGTGACGGTTTCACCGACGTCGCATTCGCGGACTCACTGGCCAATCAGCTGGTGGTTCTGATTGGCAACAACGATGGATCGCTCGGCAACCCGGTGTTCATTCAGACCGGCGCCAAACCGTGGGGCGTGGCCATTGGCCAGTTCGGCAACACGTCGTGCAACGACATCGCGGTCACCAATCAGACTGACAACAACGTCTCGGTATTTTTCAACCGCTGCAGCGGCAACGGGCGCGCGTCATTTTCGCCGCCCACGAGTTTTCCCACCAGCAAAAAACCGGGACTCCTGTTCGCGGACGATTTCAACAATGATCTGATCCCCGACCTCGTCGACATCAACATCGGAAACATCGGCGCTAACGATATGACGGAACTGCTCGGCACTGGGGGCAATTTCCAGAACCACGGCAACTTCGTCGTTGGCGACGGCGCCCAGCAGGCGACCACGTTTGACTTTGACAACGATGGCAACGTCGACATCGCCGTGGCCAGTGGCCGCATTACCTCGCGCCACGTATTCTCCAGTTCGTTTACCGTGTTACTTGGAGACGGCAGCGGGTTTTTCGGACGCTCGAACAACTTCCAAGTGGATTGCACGCAGTTGATCCCCGATACCGCCGTGTGCCTGCCGATCGGCATTGCCGCTGGCGACTTCAATCTCGACGGTATTCCAGATCTCGCCGTCGCGGTCGCCTATGCGAACAAACTGCTCATCTATGCCGGCAACGGTGATGGGACGTTTGATCTGATCGGCCAGCCGATCGATATCGTCGGCAATCCCACCTTCATGGTGGCTGCGGATTTCGACGACGACGGCCGCGTCGACCTTGCAATCGCCGAGCGCGCCGACGCGACCTCGGGTGGAGTGATCCGTCTCTTCCTGAACAATACCGACTTCCCTGTGCCGGCGACCGCCACGCCGACCCCCACCGGACCCATTGTGCCCCCCCAAGCCACTGCAACGGGATCGGTGCGGCCCCCGGTCACACCCAGCAAACAGAACGGCGATCTCTGCGGCGGTGCCGACGAGTGTTTCTCCGGTTTCTGCGAACAGGGCCGTTGTTGCAACCGGGCCTGCAATGGCGTGACCGAGGCGTGCAATCAAAATCCGAATCCGGGTGTGTGCCTGCCGAAGTTCACCCCGATCCCATCGCCCACGACCGGTGGAACCGGCAGCACGTTCATCGGCCGCAGTAGCGGCTGTTCGACGAACGATGGCGGCGGCTCACCATGGGGCCCGTTAGCGGTCGTGTTCGTCCCGGCCGCGCTCTGGCTCGGACGGCGCTGGAACGCAAGCCCCGCCCGCGTGCCCATCCGCACCCGCACTCGGTAACATCGTGCCCAGCGCGGCCGCCCACTCACTCAAGTGTTGAGCGGCCGCGCTGGGATCTTCAAATCGCAACACGCAGCCATCGCGTTCACCTCGATCCCGCAACCAGGCGGCGAGGATCGTGGTGCCATCCACGTTTTCCGCGGACAGCGCAAGGCGTTGGGGCGGCTCGATATCGCCCACCAGGGTTGAGAGGTCGGCGCAGTCACGCAATGTGCGCCGCGCCATCAGCCGACCGGCCACCACGAGATAGGCGACCACCGCGTCGCCACCCAGTGTTGGTTGGAGCACCAAGAAGTGTTGCTGCGCCACGACCCACCCGAGTGTGCGCTGCCGACGCAGCACGCGCTCGAACTGCTCCAGATCGCGTTGAGCACAGGTGGCGGCCTCGAAGCGCAATGCGTCGGTGTGCGCATCGCGCCGCAGGGTGAGTGTGGCACGCACCTCGGCGGCGACCGCTGCGTCGCCCGCCATCAAGCGCAAGAAAGTCGCAACCTGTCGCTGGTAGTCAACGGCGGACTCCCGCCCGATGCATGGTGCACTACGTGCATCGATCTGTCCCTGCAGACAAGGCGTTGCCGATGGCTCGGGGCGCAAGCGGCCGGCGCACGTGCGCAGCTTGAATACGCGCGTGACCAGCCCCATGACGTTCAGGGCCGACTCGCGCGAGCGAAACGGGCCGAAGTACTGCCCGCCCCGGTGGCTGATCCGGCGACTGATCATCAGCCGCGGAAACTCCGCGTCGCTCGTCAGCTTGAGAAACGCGATGCGGGGCAAATGTTTTCGCAGGCGGTTGTACGGTGGCTGCTCGCTGCGGATCGCTTCGGCCTCACGCAGCGACGCCTCCAATTCCGACACGGTGGTCTCGACGCGCACGGCGTGAATGTGGCGGATCAGGTCGAGCGTCTTGTTGCTGTGCCCGTTGGCGTTGCTCAGATAGTGGCTGACGCGCTGACGGAGGTTCTTCGCCTTACCGATGTAGAGCAGCCGCTCGTCGGCGCCAATGAAGCGATAGATGCCGGACGACTCCGGCAGCGCCATGACCGCGCTACGCGGCAGTGGGCAGGCGAAGGCGCGGCCGTCGCGTGCGCTCGCTTGCAGCGCCAGCACTTGGTCGAGCCGCGTCACCCCGCGCTGCCCGAGCAATTCGAGAAAGTGCAGCCAGACCTCTGCCGTGATCGCGGCGTCGCCCAGGGCGCGGTGTCGATCAACCAGCGGGATACCGACGTGCGCGGCAACCGTGTCGAGTCCGCGCCGGCGCAGCTGCGGCAGCAGGCGCCGCGCGAGCCGCAGCGTGCAAACGTGCGGCTGGTGG
>JBGOUW010000415.1:0-4541 GCA_041477755.1 Binatia bacterium | reverse complement strand
ATCCATGGGTCCACGGACTGCAAGCCTCCGACTGCGACTTCAACGACCTGCGCTCGTCCAAGCTCATCGTCATGGACGGCAAAAACTTGGTCGAGAACAAACTCACCGACTCGCACTGGTTCATCGAGTGCATGGAGCGCGGCGCCAAGATTGTCGTCATCGCGCCCGAGTACGGGCCGCCATCCACCAAAGCCGACTATTGGATTCCGATCCGGCCGCAGACCGATGCCGCATTGTGGCTCGGCATCACCCGGCTAATGATCGAGAAGCAGCACTACGACGAATCGTTCATGAAGCGCTTCACCGATTTTCCGCTCTTGGTGCGCAAGGACACCCTCAGGCGCTTGCGCGCGCATGAAGTGTTCCCCGGCTACAAATCGAGCCTGGCGCCCGATGGGCCATCGATGAAAATTCAGGGCCTCAAGCCCGAGCAGCACGACACACTCGGCGACTACGTCGTGTGGGACGCCAAGGCCAACGCTCCGCGCGCGATCACTCGCGACGAGGTCGGCGACACGATGACGACCCACGGCATCGACCCCGTGCTCGCGGGCTCGTTCAAGCTGAAGCTCACCGACGGCAAGGCGGTTGAGGTCGCGACCTTGTGGTCGCTCTACCAAACCCACCTCAAGGATTACGACATCAAAACCGTTTGCGAGATCACCCACGCGCCGCAGAACCTGGTCGAGCACCTCGCCGAAGACATCGCGACAATGAAGCCAGTCGCGATTCATCAAGGCGAGGGCATCAATCACTGGTTCCACGCCACCGAGATGAATCGCGCGGCGTACCTGCCGCTGATGCTCACCGGCAACATCGGCCAACGCGGCGCCGGCTGTCACACCTGGGCCGGCAACTACAAGGCGGCGCTGTTCCAAGGCTCGCCATGGACCGGCCCGGGCTTCAAAGGCTGGGTCGCCGAAGATCCGTTCGAGATCAATCTCGATCCCCACGCGCCGGGCAAGGCGATCAAGGCGCACGCCTACACCAAGGACGAAGAGCCCGCCTACTGGAATCACGGCGATCAGGCGCTGATCGTCAATACGCCGAAGTTCGGCCGCAAGAACTTCACCGGCGAAACCCACATGCCGACGCCCACCAAGGCGCTGCTGTTCAGCAACGTCAACCTGATCAACAACGCGAAGTGGGCGTACGGCATGATCAAGAACGTCAACCCCAACGTCGAGCTGATCGTCTCGATCGACATTCAGATGACCGCATCGATCGAGTACGCCGACCTCGCGTTGCCGGCAAACTCGTGGCTCGAATTCGAGGGCCTCGAAGTCACCGCGAGCTGCTCGAATCCATTTCTGCAAATTTGGAAGGGCGGCATCCCCCCGGTGTTCGACAGCAAGGACGACCTCATGATCCTCGCCGGCATCGCCAGCGCGATGGCGAAAGTCACCGGCGACAAGCGCTTCGACGATTACTTTGCGTTTGCGGCACCCGCGCAGCGCGGGGTTTACATTCAGCGGCTGCTCGATACCAGCACCACCACCGTCGGCTATCAGCTCGATGACATCATGGCCGGCAAGTACGGCCCGCCGGGCGGGGCGTTGATGAACTTCCGCACCTACCCCCGCATTCCGTTCTACGAGCAGGTGCACGACAGCGAGCCGTTCCACACCGACACCGGTCGCTTGCACGCCTACGCCGACGTGCCCGAAGCGATCGAGTACGGCGAGAACTTCATCGTCCACCGTGAAGGACCCGAAGCCACGCCCTACTTGCCCAACGTGATCGTCAGCACGAATCCCCTCGTGCGTCCCGAGGACTACGGCATCTCCGAGAAGGCCGAGCACTGGGACGACCGTACCATCCGCAACATCAAGATGCCGTGGACCAAGGTGAAGACGACCAAAAACTTCCTGTGGGAGAAGGGGTTCCACTTCTACTGCTTGACCCCGAAGTCGCGCCACCGCGTCCACAGCAGTTGGTCGAATGTCGACTGGCACATGCTCTACGATTCCAACTTCGGCGATCCGTATCGCCTCGACAAGCGCGCGCCGAGCGTCGGCGAGCACCAACTCCACATCAACCCGGCGGCGGCGCGCGATTTGGGCATCAACGACGGCGACTACGTCTACATCGACGCCAATCCCGCCGACCGCCCGTACCTTGGCGCCAAGCCCAGCGATCCGTTCTACCGCGTGTCGCGCTGCATGCTGCGCGTGAAGTACAACCATGCCTATCCGTACAACTGCGTGATGATGAAACACGCGCCGTTCATCGCCACCGAGCGGAGCGTGAAGGCGCACGAGACCAGGCCCGACGGCCGCGCGCTGTCGGAGAACACCGGCTATCAATCCAACCTGCGATACGGCTCGCAGCAGTCGGTCACTCGCAACTGGCACATGCCGATGCACCAGACCGACACCCTCTTTCATAAGGCGAAGGTGTTCATGGGTTTCATCTTCGGCGGCGAAGCCGACAACCATGCGGTCAACACCGTACCCAAGGAAACCCTCGTGCGCGTATCTAAAGCAGAAGACGGCGGCCTCGGCGGTAAAGGCATCTGGAAACCCGCCACCACCGGCTTCACCCCCGACAATGAGAGCGAGTTCATGAAACTCTATATCAGCGGAGAGTTGGTGAAGACTTGAGAAACGAGGGCCAGGGTTCAGGGGCCAGGGGTTGGTTTCTCTTGCCGACCCCCGGTCGCCTACCCACACACCCCGGGAGCGAAGCGACCAATGCCCTTCAACGATCCCGATCCAACTGATCCACACGAGCTAGTGGGCGTGGTGCTGCCGGCTGGGCCGGAGGAAGTACGCGACATGGCCTACGCGTTCGCCGAAGAGTTCGCCCGCTTCGGCCACCACCGCGACCAAATTCTGTGGATGTTCCGCAACCCGTTCTACGGTGGTGCCCACGGCGCCTATCAAGCGCTCGGCCACGACGCGACCGTCGCCATCATCGACGAGTGCATCGGCATCTGGGGCCGCGTGCGGTTGGTGGATCGCGATCCCTCCGTCCCTTCTCCCTCTGAGGCTGTCGATGTTCTCGCGAACACGCCCTTCGAGACGCCGCCAGAAAAAGGCGGCTCCTCAGGGCGAACGGAAAAGCTTCTTCAGATCAATACGAATACCGTTCGGGCTGAGGAGGCCCCATCTTCTCGGGGGCCGTCTCGAAGCCCTGCTCGCGATTTATCGACACTCTCCTCTGGGAGAGGGGACGGAAACTGAAAGAGGAGTGATCCCATGCCCAAAGTCCACAACTGGCAACTCGGGCGCGACATGGAGTACCCGTACGACGCCGCGTTCCCGCAGCGTCAGTTCGCCTTCGTCTTCAACATCAACCGCTGCATCGCCTGCCAGAGCTGCACGATGGCCTGCAAGTCGACCTGGACGTTCAACAAGGGTCAGGAGCAGATGTGGTGGGCCAACGTCGAGACCAAACCCTACGGCGGCTACCCGCAGTTCTGGGACGCGAGAATCCTCGAGCTGCTCGAAAAGGCCAACCCCGGAGGGCAGCACTGGATGGGTGGCCCGTCCGACGATCCACACGCACCGTACGGCGAGTATCAGGGTCAGACGATCTTCGAAGCCGGGCAGAAAAACCTCACACCCGACAGCGCCCGCGTGCTCGGCTACTTGCCGACCGACGAAGAATGGAACTCACCCAACATCTACGAAGATAACCCGGTCGGCGAGCGCGGCAAGCCGATGCAATACAACCCGACCGGCGTCGAGTTGCCTGTCCACAAGACGTGGTTCTTCTACCTCGCGCGGATCTGCAACCACTGCAGCTACCCGGCGTGTCTCGCCGCGTGCCCGCGCAAAGCGATCTACAAGCGGCCCGAGGACGGCATCGTACTGATCGATCAGAGCGAGTGCCGCGGCTATCGTAAATGCGTCGAAGCCTGTCCGTACAAGAAAACCATGTACCGCGGCAACACCCGCACGTCGGAGAAGTGCATCGCCTGCTACCCGCGCGTCGAAGGGAAGGATCCCGAGAGCGACGGCCAGCCGATGGAAACCCGCTGCATGGCGGCGTGCATCGGCCAAATCCGGATGCAGGGGTTGGTGAAGATGAATCCCGAAGGCTCCTGGGCGGAAGATCGGCAGCACCCACTCTACTACCTTGTGCACGTCGCCAAGGTCGCGCTCCCGCTCTACCCGCAGTTCGGCACCGAGCCGAACGGATATTACATTCCACCGCGCTGGGTGCCGCGTCCATACCTGCGCCAGATGTTCGGCCCCGGCGTCGATCACGCAATCGAGCGCTACAGCAACCCTGATCGCGAGCTGCTCGCGGTGTTGCAGCTCTTCCGGCGCTCGAACCGGATCATCTTCCGCTACGAGGTCGAAGAAGGGCCAAAGATCTACGAAGGCGCACTGCGCGGCAAGCCGGTCACGATCTACAACGACACGGTGATCGCGTTCGGACAAGACGGCCAGGAGCTCTTCCGCACCACCGTCGAAGAGCCGCTGCATGTCCGCGGAGGCCAGCATGCGAACTCCATCTGAATCGTTTCTCCCTCGCCCTGTGGGAGGGCGTTGGAATGAGGGCGCCGAACTCGCACTCTGCCGCGCCACGCT
>JBGOUW010000252.1:0-7245 GCA_041477755.1 Binatia bacterium | reverse complement strand
TTGATTGTTGCTGAAGAAGGCGCCGGTGCGCGCGAGGGACAACGCGAGATCGCCCGTGTTGACCGGGCGTCCAAAGTTACCGGTACTCGTCGCTGGCGCGTCGGGCTTCCGGAAGACACCCAGCACAGTGCCGGCACGGTCGGTCACCGCGATCGCCATGGTGGTGGCATCGAGTGACCGCGCCGCGCGCTCAACGATCGCGCGCACGTCGTCGGCTGTCAGTACCGCCGTGCTGGCGCTGCCACCGGCGGGTTGCGAATTGCCACCGCCGCCGCAGCCGAGCCACAGCGCGGCACCGGAGATCAATGCCAGCCAACGGACTGCTGTGCCGCGCGCGCTCACCGTGTCCCTCGTTCGAGAATTAGGATGCTCATAGCGGAATGTGGTATCAGCCGGCAAACCGTTGCGGTTGGACGGCGCTGGCGACTCAGGGGGAGGCAAGTTGGCGCGATACGGAACTCGGTGGGGAGCATTGACGGTCGCGACGCTACTCGCGCTCTCATCCACAGCGTTCGCGCAAGGCTTGCGGCGCCCCGAGATTGACGAGAACGAACCGGAGGTGTCGGCGACACCGCCGGCGGAACATGCGGCGCCTCAGCAAACTCCCGCGCTGATCCCGCTCGAACCGCCCGCCGGCTTCGCCGGTCGCGTGCCGCGCGAGATTCCTGCGGCGCCGGCCGTGTCTATCCAAGACCGCTGGCGCGTCGGCTTTCCCGACTATCAGCGCTATCCCGGCCAGGCCGGCGAGTATCCGTACACACGCGGACACTGGTGGGACCCCTACAATCAGAACCTGCTCAAGGGCGACTATCCGGTCGTCGGACAGCACACGTTCATGTCGCTGAGCCTGATCAGCGACACCCTCATCGAGGGTCGGCGCGTGCCGGTGCCGAGCAATGTCAGCTCCGCCAATCCCGGCAGCTACACGTTCTTCGGCCGCGGCGATCAACTGTTCATCGATCAGAACTTCCCAGTCTCGATCGAAGTCTTCCACGGCGACGCCGGCTTCAAGCCGCGCGATTGGGAGATTCGCGTGACGCCGGTGTTCAACGTCAACTACCTCGATGCGGCGGAGAACGGGCTGGTCAATATCGACGTGCGCGACGGCACCACCCGCACCGATACGCACGTCGGCTTCCAAGAACTGTTCGGGGAACTGCACCTCGCCGATGTCAGTCCCGATTACGATTTCGTCTCGCTGCGTGCCGGCATCCAAGGCTTCACCAGCGACTTTCGCGGCTTCATCTTCTCCGACAGCGAGCCCGGCGTCCGGCTGTTTGGCAACCTCGAATCGAATCGTGACCAATGGAACCTGGCCTACTTCTACAATCTGGAGAAGGACACTAACAGCGGCCTCAACACGATCTTCAATCGTCGCGATCAACAGATCGTGGTGGCGAACGCGTTTCGCCAGGACTGTTTCTGGGACGGCTACACCAGCGAACTGAGCGCGTTGTGGGATCACGACGAGGCGAGCTTCCATTTGGACACCAACGGTTTCCTCGCGCGCCCGGCGCCGATCGGCATCTTCCAGCCGCACGAGATCAACGCGGTGTACCTCGGCTGGCTCGGCGATGGACATGTCGGTTGGCTCAACGTCACCCACGCGTTCTACCAAGTCGTCGGCCGCGATGATCGCAATCCGCTCGCTGGCCGCGCCGTCGATCTCAATGCGCAGATGGCCGCGTTGGAGTTGTCGGTCGATCGCGATTGGTTGCGCTTCAAGGGATCCTTCCTGTGGGCGTCGGGCGACGGCGATCCGCGCGACGGCACCGCGCGCGGGTTCGATGCGGTGATGACCAACCCCAACTTCGCCGGCGGCGGGTTCAGTTTCTGGGATCGTCAGGCGATTCCGCTCACCGGTACCGGCGTCCAGCTGGTCAACCGCCTCAGCCCGTTCCCCAGCTTGCGCACGAGCGAGATCGAAGGCCAGGCGAACTTCGTCAATCCCGGGGTGCTGCTCTACAACCTCGGCGTCGAGGCGCGGCTCACTCCCAAGCTGCGCGCGGAAGTGAATCTCAACTATCTCCAGTTCGAGCACACGCAGCCGCTGCAGCTCATCTTGTTTCAGCACACCATCGGCCACCAGATCGGCTGGGACCCGAGCATCGGCATCCAATACCGGCCGTTGCTGATCGACAACGTCATTTTCACCGCCGGCGCCGCCGCGTTGCTGCCCGGCAACGGTCTCAATCAAATCTACACCGCTCAGGCGCTGTACTCCGTCTTCGGCGCGCTGACGCTGACGTATTGAGGGTGAATCGTGACTCGTGGTCGTGACTCGTGTTCGTGGATCGGACTGGCGTTCGCGTTGCTGGTCTGGAGCGCTCCCATCGTCGCGTTGGAACGTCCGGGCGAAGAGGAGCCGGTTGTCACCGAACCCACTCCAAACTCCGACACGAGCACGAACCCCGAGCACGAACACGAGCCCCAGCTCTCAAAGCAGTCGCAGGCCGAGGCCGATCGCAAGAGCGTGGGATGCATATCCTGCCACAGCGACTCCGATGCACGCACGATGCATACGGCGCGGACCGTGGTGTTGGGCTGCGCCGATTGCCACGGCGGGGATTCTGCTGTCCAACTTTCGCAGGGCACGGCCGTCGGCTCGGCCGAGTACGACCAAGCGAAGCGTGCGGCGCATGTGGCGCCGCGCTTTCCCGAGCGCTGGCCGTCGGCGGCGAACCCGCAGCGTTCGTACGCGTTGTTGAATCAGGAGCGCCCCGAGTTTGTACGCTTCGTCAATCCCGGCGATCTGCGGGCGGCGCCGCAGACCTGCGGTGTGAAGGGCTGCCATCCCGACGAGGTGGCGCGCGCCGGTACCAGCATGATGAGCCACGGTGCGATGCTGTGGGGCGCGGCACTGTACAACAATGGCGCCTTCCCGCTCAAATCGTATCGCTTCGGCGAGAGCTACTCGCCGAGCGGTGAGCCGCAACGGCTACAGTCGGTCGGCGCGAGCGAAGGGAAGGGCGCGTTACCGTTCCTCAGTCCGCTGCCCCGCTTCGAAATCAGTCAACCCGGCAACATTCTGCGTGTCTTCGAGCGCGGCGGACGCCGGCCCCTCGAAGTGGGTAACCCGGCGACCGATGAGCCGCCGGGTGCGCCCGAGCGGCGCCTCAGCGCGCGCGGCTACGGCACGATCAACCGCACCGATCCGGTCTTCCTCAACTTGCAGAAGACGCGATTACTCGATCCGATGTCGTCGTTCCTCGGTACCAACGATCACCCCGGCGACTATCGTTCGAGTGGCTGCACCGCGTGTCACGTGGTCTACGCCAACGATCGCGATCCGACACATTCGGCATCGTATGCGCAGTTCGGTCATGCGGGCCGCTCGGCGACCAACGACCCGACGATTTCGAAAAACGAGTCCGGCCATCCGATCCGCCACGTGTTGACGCGCTCGATTCCTACCAGTCAGTGCATCGTTTGCCACGTCCATCCCGGCACGACCGTGACCAACACGTACCTCGGCTACACCTGGTGGGACAACGAGACCGACGGCACGCTGATGTATCCGCCCGAGCCGCGCGCCAAGTCACCTGGATTGAGTACGAGCGAAGAGTCGCAGCGCCTGCAAGCGAATCCCGAAGCGGCGAACCTGCGCGGCCGGTGGGGCGATCCGGAGTTCCTCGCCGATGTCGCCGACCTCAATCCACAGTTGCAGCGCACGCAGTTCGGCGACTTCAATGGCCACGGCTGGGTGTTCAGAAAGGTGTTCAAGAAGGATCGTCACGGGACCTTGCTCGATGCCGACGGCAACGCGGTCGCTGCCGATGATCCCGACCGCTTCCGCAAAGCGGTTCACCTGCAAGACATTCATCTCGAAAAGGGCATGCACTGCATCGACTGCCACTTCGATCGCGACGTCCACGGCAACGGCACGCTTTACGGTGAAACGCGCGCAGCGGTTGAGATCGGTTGCACCGATTGCCACGGAACCATTCGCGCGCGCGCGGCGCTGGTAACCTCCGGCCCAGCGGCTCAGCGCGGCGGGCGCGACCTGAGCGCGTTGAAGACACCCTTTGGCCAGCGCCGCTTCCAGTGGCGCGGCGACACGCTCATCCAGCGCTCGATGGTGGGCGAAGGCGTTGAGTGGGAAGTCGTGCAAGTGCGCGACACCATCGATCCCACCTCGGTGTGGGCCGCCGCGCATCCGCAACAGAGCGAACGGTCGCGCGTGGCGAAGACGATGCGGCGAGACGGCGTCACCTGGGGCGCGCAGGCAGCCGACGGCGAGTTGGCGCATGGGGACAGTCAGATCGCCTGCTTCACCTGCCACTCGTCGTGGATGGCGAGCTGCTTCGGGTGTCATCTGCCGATGCGCGCGAACCAACGCCGCGAGATGTTACACAACGAGGGCGAGACGACGCGCAATTGGACTTCATATGATTTCCAGACGATTCGTGACGACGTCTACATGCTCGGCATCGACGGTGCCGCCACCGGGCACCGGGTCGCGCCCGTGCGCTCCGCGTGCGCGGTGTTGGTTGGTTCACAGAACCAGAATCGCGAGTGGGTCTACTCGCAGCAGCAGACCGTGTCGGCCGAGGGATTCAGCGGCCATGCTTTCAGTCCCCACGTCCCGCACACCGTACGCGCCACCGAAACGAAGACGTGTACCGACTGCCACGTATCGGCGGCGGGCGACAACAACGCGATCATGGCGCAGTTGCTTTTGCAGGGCAGCAATTTCGTCAATTTCCTGGGGCGCTACGTGTATGTCGCGGAAGGCAAAGAGGGGCTCGATGCGGTGGTGGTGACCGAGCGTGACGAGCCGCAAGCGGTCATAGGCAGCGATCTGCATCGCCTTGCGTATCCCGCGCACTATCGGGATCACGAAGCTCTGGGTCGCGTGCTCGCCGAAGCGTACGAGCATCCCGGCAACGACATCCTCAACCTGCTCGGCTGGCAGGGGCGCGACGAAGTACTCAGCTTGCAATTGCGTGGCGAGTATCTCTACACCGCCAACGGCGCCGGCGGCCTGCGCGTGTATGACGTCGCGAACGTCGACAACAAAGGATTCTCCGAACGCATCGTCACCGCGCCAGTATCGCCGCTGGGCCAGCGATTGTACGTGCACACGAAGTACGCGACCGCGGTGGCGGCGCCGGCAACCGTGGCGGTCGATCCGGCCCGCTCGCGCAATCCCGACAATCAGGAGCAATCGATCCATCCACTCTACGCCTACCTCTACGTCGCCGATCGTGAGGAGGGGCTGATCCTGGTGAACGCTGCCACGTTGCTCGACGGCAATCCCGACAACAACTTCCTTGAACGCGCTGTCACCTTCAATCCAGACAATGCGCTGCACGGCGCGGTCAACGTCACGATCGCCGGCACGTATGCGTACGTACTGTGCGATCGCGGCGTCGTTGTCGTGAGCGTCGACGATCCGCTCCAGCCGCAGATCGTGGCGACCGTCGGCGCGCCGGCGATCATGAAGCCACGCGCGTTGGCGGTGCAGTTCCGCTACGCGTTGGTGACCGACGCCGAAGGTATGAAGGTGCTCGACGTGACCCATCCCGAGTCGCCGCGGGTCGTCGACGGCGCGGTCGTTCCGCTCGCTGAGGCGCACGGCATCTACGTCGCGCGCACCTACGCGTACGTCGCCTCGGGACATGACGGCCTGGTGATCATCGACGTCGAGCGCCCAGAGCATCCCACTATCGAGGCGCGCTACGACGCCGGCGGTGCGATCAGCGACGCGCGCGACGTGAAGGTCGGCATGACCAACGTGAGTCTGTTCGCCTACGTCGCCGACGGCCGCAACGGATTGCGCGTGCTCCAGCTCACGTCACCGGAGACCACGCCGGGCAACTACGGCTTCAGTCCGCTCCCGTCGCCCCGACTGATTGCTACCTATCCCACGCGCGGCCCCGCGCTGGCGTTGTCGAAGGGCACCGACCGCGACCGCGCGGTCGACGAGAGCGGCAACCAGATCGCCGTCTTCAACCGCCTAGGTGCCCGTCCATTCAACCGCGAAGAGATGCAGCGCATGTATCTGCGCAACGGTGATCTGTACACGGTAACCGACACGCCGCCGGGTCCGCCGGTGAGCGAGTCGACATCGTCACCCACAGATGCGAAGCCACGACAGGGTCTGTTGCGCCCGGATAGCGAGTAGCGTGCAAGCCACGAGTGCTACAAACCTGTGTGGCATTGCGACGGTGGCACCTGCCCTTAGCAGCCCGTTGAAGAAGCCCCTCCACGTCGGAGGATCGGCGGCAGTATAGGCAACAGCCATTTGTCGGTGAACGCACCCGATGCTGAGCGGGGACCTCGCAGTGAGTAGTGGTGCCACACCAGGGACAGCAGCGCGACAAGAAGCACCCCCACCCTTCCTTGCAGCGTCCGCGGCGTCCCCACTCCGAATAGAGCGAGCATGATGATCCCGAGGTTGCACGCCGCCGCCCGCATCACGTGAGCCTTCGATACGTTCGCCACTCCACGTAACCACGCCCGCCGGCCGCCGCCCGTTTCGCAGGTGTGCGCGAAGCTGCGTTCGGCGTGCTCGCTGCGCTGGCGCCCCAGTCGGCGTCCGCGGTCGCCCTTGATGCGTTGGCGGTTCGCATACACGACGCGCTGCTGACCGTCGGGCTTGTCCTGCCACGTGCGCCGGCCGCGTCGCATCGGCTCGGCGATGTACGTACGCACCTCCTCGACCTCTTCCAGTGTCTGGAGCGTTTCCGCTTTGTGGTAGCCCTTGTCCCCGATCACCTCTTCCACTTGGTGGGGGCTGCCCGCGTTGTGGAGCTGCTCGCGCGCCAGCTCCACCGTCACCGGTAAGGTCTCAGCGTCGGAGTCGTCGCCCCGATAGACAACCGGGGCCACGATCAGACCACTGCCTAGCTCCACCGCGTGCTCCGCCTTGTAGGCCAGGTGCGTCCGCCCGTCCTTCATCTTCGTCACTCGGCTGTCCGGGTCCGTCGATGACTGCCACTCCTTGTTCGATGTCTTCTTCTTGCGCTTGCGGTCGAAGCGCCGCACCTCTTCATCGCTCGGATCCTCGATCCCCTCGGCCTTCATCAGCCGCCGCACGTACGTCTTCCAATCCTCGTTGGTGGCCCGCCGCACCAGCGATTTCATCGCCGCGTTGGCCTCCAACGTGGTGGAGTCCACCGCGATGGTCTTGCCTTTGAGCAGTTTGTGCTCCACCGCCACCTGCAGCACGAACGCGAACACCTGCCAAAACACTTCCTCCGGCAGGCGCTTGCGCGTGTGGGTCATGCTGGAGTGTTCCGG
>JBGOUW010000105.1:0-11590 GCA_041477755.1 Binatia bacterium | reverse complement strand
TCATCACCCCGGTGCCGGGTGGGGTTGGCCCGATGACCATCGCGATGTTGCTGCGCAACACCGTCACGGCGGCGAGTGCGTGACCGTGACCACTTCCACCCGACGCACGCCGCTCTACACCGCGCACGCGGCCCTCGGTGCGCGTTTTGTCGAGTTCGGCGGCTGGGAGATGCCGGTGCAGTACTCCGGCATCATCGACGAGCACGTTGCCGTGCGCACGCGCGCGGGCCTATTTGACGTCAGCCATATGGGCGAAGTGGAGGTGTCGGGCGTGGCGGCGTTCGAAACCTGCCAGCATTTGACGGTGAACGATGTCGCGCGGCTAGGTGATGGGCAGTGTCAGTATTCGCTGCTGTGCTTGCCGTCCGGCGGCGTGGTCGACGACGTGATGGTGCACCGCTTGGCGGTGGATCGCTACCTGTTCTGCGTCAACGCGTCGAACGCCGAGAAGGATTTCGCGTGGATGTACGAGCACCGCGGCAGCGCGACGGTGATCAACCGCAGCGCCGAATTCGCCCAGATTGCCGTGCAAGGGCCACGGGCGACGGCGATCTTGACCCGACTGACGGCGCTGCCGCTCGAGCAGATTCCACCCTTTGCCTTTGGCGAAGGGCCGGTGGCCGGGCACGTCGCGTTGGTGGCGCACACCGGCTACACCGGCGAAGACGGCTGGGAGATCTACTGCGCGCCGACGGCAGCGCCCGCGATCTGGGCCGCGCTGCTCGACGCCGGCCGGTCCGACGGCTTGCTGCCGTGCGGACTCGGGGCGCGCGACACGTTGCGCCTCGAACGCTGCCTGCCGCTGTACGGACACGAGTTGACTTCCGAAACCACGCCACTCGAGGCGGGCCTCGGTTGGGTCGTGCGGCTGAACAAAGGCGAGTTCATCGGCGGCGAGGCGCTGCGCGAGCAGAAGCGCCGTGGGCTGGCGCGCAAGTTGGTCGGCTTCGAGATGGTCATGCCGGGCATCGCACGCCAAGGCTACTCGATTCTGCACGACGGTGCAGTGGTCGGCACGGTGACCAGCGGGACGAAGTCGCCAACCCTTGGCAAAGCAATTGGACTAGGTTATGTGGCGGCTGCTTGTGCCGACGTGGGTTCCAGACTAGCAATTGACATCCGCGGCCGAGCCGTCGCGGCCATCACGGTTACGCTTCCGTTTTATCGCCGCTGAGGAGGGCGGGCATGGAGTTTCCCGAGGAACTAAAATACTCGAAAGAGCACGAATGGGTGCTGGTTGAGGGGACTGTCGCCACCATCGGCATCACCGACTATGCACAAGAACAGCTCGGCGACATCGTCTTTGTCGAGTTGCCCGCGATCGGTGACAAGGTCACCAAGGATGACGCGTTCTGCGTGGTCGAATCGGTGAAAGCGGTCTCTGACGTGTACGCACCCGTGTCGGGCGTCGTGCTCGAAGTGAACGACGATCTGCCCGACAGCCCCGACATGCTCAACGAAGATGTCTATGGCGATGGCTGGATGGTCAAGATCGAGATGAGCGATACCACCGACCTCGACGATCTGATGACCGCCGCAGAGTACGAGGAGTTCGTCGCGCGGGAGAAGGAGTAACTCGCGCCACCTGCCGGCATGACGGATCGCGCCCACCGACCCCTTCCATCCCGGATCGGGCGCCGTCGCTCACCACTAAAAGGTGCTGCGTTTCACAATCGCGATGACGTATCCTACAGGTTCCCTCTCCCTCTGGGAGAGGGTCAGGGTGAGGGGAGAAGACACGCGACGCCACGGTGGTGGTTCCCTCACCCCAGCCCTCTCCCAGGGGGAGAGGGAGCAGACCGGCAAGCGTCACGATATTTGTGACCGTCGGTTGCGGTAAGTCGTATGCGTTTCATACCCCACACGCCTGAGGACGTGCGCGCGATGCTGGCAACGGTCGGCGTGGCGTCGGTGGCGGAGTTGTTCGCCGACGTTCCCGCCACGCTACGCGAGCAGGCGCACATCGATTTGCCGCCGGGCTTGTCCGAGGCGGCGGTGCGCACGCGGCTGGAGTCGCTCGCCGCACGCAATCCCGGCGCGGATTGTCTCTCGTTCCTTGGTGCCGGCGCGTATCCGCACTTCGTGCCGGCGGTGGTCGATCAGATCCTGCAGCGGGCGGAGTTCTACTCGGCGTACACCCCCTATCAACCCGAGGTCAGCCAAGGCACGCTGCAAGCGATCTTCGAGTTTCAGTCGCTGGTGGCGATGCTGTTCGATTGCGACGTCGCCAACGCCAGCATGTACGACGGCGCCTCGGCGACGGCTGAGGCGGTATTGATGGCGCTGCGCGTGCGTCCGAAGCGACGCAAGGTGCTGGTGTCGCGCGCGTTGCATCCGCAGTATCGCCAAGTGATCACC
This sequence comes from Binatia bacterium, assembly GCA_041477755.1. GTDB lineage: Bacteria > Desulfobacterota > Binatia > HRBIN30 > JACQVA1 > JACOST01. Next base: position 9,232 of record JBGOUW010000105.1, on the reverse strand, counting down.
ACCTACCTCGAAGGCGCCGGTGATGTCGAAGTGATCGAGATCAATTTCGACGCCACGGGTGCTACCGATCAGCGCGCGCTCGCTGCCGCGCTCGACGACCACACGGCGGCAGTCGTCGTCGGGTATCCGAATTTCCTCGGCGTGCTCGAACCGCTCGACGCGATCGTCGCGGCCGCGCACGCGCTGGGTGCCGTGGTGGTGTCGGCGACAGCCGAAACGCTGGCCCTCGGAGCGGCGAAGGCTCCCGGCACCAGCGGAGTCGATATCGTTGTAGGCGAAGGACAGAGCCTCGGTGGCGCGCTCAACTACGGCGGTCCCGGCGTCGGCCTGTTCGCGACGCGCAGCGAGCACGTGCGCCTGATGCCGGGGCGGCTGGTCGGTGAAACGGTCGATGGCGACGGCCGCCGTGGCTACGTGCTGACGCTCGCCACCCGCGAGCAACACATCCGGCGCGAGAAGGCGACCTCGAATATCTGCACCAATCAAGGCCTCATGGCACTCGCGGTCACCGTGCATCTCTCGATGATCGGGCGCCAGGGAGTGCGCACGCTGGCGCTCACCAACCTGCAGCGAGCGCATGCGGCAGCCGCAGCGTTGTGTGCGACCGGCCGCTGGACGCGTCGCTTCTCCGGACCGATCTTCAACGAGTTCGTCATCGCCGGCCGCGACGCGCGGGCCGCCGTCGACGCGGCGCGCGGCCGCGGCGTGCTCGCCGGCGTGCCGCTCGGCACCTGGTACCCGGAACTCGACGACAGCGTGTTGGTGTGCGCGACGGAGATGCACGCCGAGTCCGACATCGCCAGGCTTGCCGAGGTGCTGCGATGACCGAACCCGTTCGCAAGCAAGCCGGGCTGCTGCTCGAAGAGCCGCTCATTTTCGAGCGCAGTCGCCCTGGCCGCGCGGCGTTCGCGCTCGAAGGCGAGGTGGAGTCGGCGGCGCAGTTGTTGCCGGCTGAGCTCCGCCGTGCGCCAATCGATGGCTTTCCCGAAGTCAGCGAACCCGAAGTGCTACGTCACTTCTTGCGCCTGTCGCAGTGGAATCTGGGGACCGCGACGACCTTCTATCCGCTCGGCTCATGTACGATGAAGTACAATCCGGTGGTGAACGAAGCGATCGCACGGCTGCCGGGTTTCGCCCGCTTGCACCCGCTGACGCCGGACGAGTTGGCGCAAGGGCAGTTGGAGTTGATGTGGGAGTTGGAGCGCTGCCTCGCCGAAGTGTGCGGCATGGATGCGATCAGCTTACAGCCCGCGGCCGGCGCGCAGGGCGAGTTGAGCGGCATGAAAATGGTGCGGGCGTATCATGTCGAGCGTGGGCGCGCGCGGAAGAAAGTGTTGATCCCTGCCAGCGCCCACGGCACCAACCCGGCGAGCGCGGCGCTTGCGGGCTACAGCGTCGTGCCGGTCGAAGGCAATCGCGTCGGCTTGCTGGAAACCGACGCCGTCCGGCGCGCGATGGACGACGACGTCGCCGCGTTGATGATCACCAACCCGAATACACTCGGCCTCTTCGAACGCGAGATCGTCCAGATCGCCGAAGTGGTGCACGCAAAGGGCGGACTCGTGTACCTCGACGGCGCGAATCTCAACGCGCTGATGGGGATCGCAAAACCCGGCCACATGGGCGCCGACGTGTTGCAGTTCAACTTGCACAAGACCTTCTCGACGCCACACGGCGGCGGTGGCCCCGGCGCCGGTCCGATCGGTGTGCGCGCCGCACTCATGCCGTATCTTCCGACGCCGCGGCTGGTGCGCGACAGCAACGGGATTCGCTGGAGCGAGGAGTTTCCACAATCGATCGGACGCGTGCGTTCCTTCCACGGCAACGCCGGCATGCACGTGCGTGCGTACGCCTACATCCTCGCGCTCGGTGGCGATGGTCTCACGCTGGCGACACAGATGGCGGTGCTGGCGGCGAACTACATCCGCCACTCGCTCGAGTCGACGTACCACGTCGCGGTGCCGGCGGTCTGCATGCACGAGTGCGTGCTGAGCGACAAAGGGATGGAAGCTTACGGCGTGAAGACGCTCGACATCGCCAAGCGACTGCTCGACTTTGGCTTTTACGCGCCGACGATCTACTTCCCGCTAGTGGTCAGCGGTGCGCTGATGATCGAGCCGACCGAAACCGAGAGCAAGGAGACACTCGACGAGTTCATCGCCGCGATGCAACAGATCGCGCGCGAGGCGCGAGAGTCACCCGACACGTTGCGCAACGCCCCGACGCGGACGCCGGTCACGCGGCTCGACGAAGCTCGCGCCGCGCGGCGGCCGGTGCTGCGGTGGAGGCCTGATTCGTGAACCGTGACTCGTGAATCGTGAGTCGTGACTGGAATTGCTCGTGTCTGAGTCGCGAACTCAGTCGTTCTTCGGTTCGGTGTCGAGCCCGACGCCGGCGACGCCGGAGTAGCCAAGGCTTGGGGCGCCGGTGCGTTGATCGACTTGGGTTTGTACCATCAGGTCGACGAGCAGGACGAAGTGGATGTTGCCATCGCTCGCCTCGGCGCCCGGCGGCGGGTTGGAGTCGAAGAAGATCGTCGGTTCGGCGAGGCCGAGCAGCTCGCGATAGGCCGCGAGAGAGGTGTTGCTCTCGCGCTCGAGCACGCGGGCGCTAACGAGCTGCCCCTTTTTGCTCATCACCGCTTCCACCACCGCGAACTCGCGCCCCGAGCCGGACGCGCCACTGCGTCGCGACTGCTTGAGTCGAATCTCGAGATTTTGGAAGACACGCGCCGCCACGCGTCGCACAAACGGCGCGAAGCGCTCGGCCTTGGTGTTGAGCAGGGTAATGTCGCCCTCGCGAATCGTCGGCAGATAGTCGCTGATGCCCGGTCGCGCGGAGAATGCGCCGCCTTGTCCTGCCAGCAGATTGCGACTCGACGGCGTCGGCTTCTCGGCGCTGCTCGGCTGCACCCGACCTTCGCGAATCAGGTCGCCTGCGTGCGGCAGCAACTGGTCGAGCTTGGGTAGCGAGGCGACTTGCTCGCGCGATTTCGCCGCCGGCTTCGGCGGCGGTGGCGCCGGTCGGTCTTGCTGCGGCACCTCGTGCTGCGCGGCGGCTTCGCCGCTGCCCGGCGCGGCTTGCCCGCGTTTGAGCATTTCGTCCTTCACCGTGTTGTCGCGGTCGCTGAGAAGGCGGGTCTTGTCTGGTGGGCGTTCTTCGCCCGCATCAGGCGGTGAGACAATCTGTCGCTCCGGCAACAACACCGGCGGTGGCGGCGGGGCCGGCGCTTCGGGCGCCGCGGGTGCTGGCTTGGCCTGAATGAGCGGAGCTTTGGCCGCGGGCGCGCGCGGTGCCAGCTGCGTGAGGTCGACGTCGATCGATGGTGGCGTGATGACCGGCAACTCGATGCGACGCAGCAGCGGCAGCAACGCCAGTAACGTCAGGTGCACGAGTAGCGAGATTCCCAACGCCCACGAGAGCCGCGCCTGATCGCTCATCGCCATCCAATAGAGCGTTTCCCGGCCAGTGGTGCAATACGCGTTGCGCGGCGAACGACGATCGCCTTGCGCGCGGCCGGACGCTTCGCGTATAAGCCACGCGGAGACTGTGGCGCATGTTCGGACTTGGCATTGGAGAACTCCTCGTCATTCTCATCATCGTCATGATCATCTTTGGCGCCGGACGGCTGCCGGAGATCGGCGAAGGGTTGGGGCGCGGAATCAAAAACTTTCGCAAGGCGGTAAAGACGCCCGACGAGATCGATGTGACGCCGCCGTCAGCGAGTGCGGCTAAGCCGGAGCCGCCCAAGCCCGAACCGCGCAAGCCAGAGAGCGGCGAGCCTCAGGCCTGACGTTGCGCGGCCACCACCTGGCCGCTGAACTCGGTGACGCTGTTGGGCGGTTGCATGAAGACAATTACGAAGGTCGATTCCTCTCCGGGCGCGATGCCAAAGCGCTTCGGCGGTTTGAGGTCTTCGAGAATCGAGACCTCGCGTCGGGTCAGTGACTTGAGGATCTTCATCGAGATCACGTTGCCGCAGAAGATGCTCTTCTCATCGAGCTGCGCATCGTCGCGGCTGTAGAGGCGTCCCACGATCTGCACGTTGCGCACGGTGACCGTGGCGTTGTTGAGGGCGCGGCCGGTGATGACGAACACGGTCTGGCCGTCCTTGATCCGTTGGTAGCCGCCAGTGACGTCGCTGAGCACGATCTTGCGATTGAGCAGCCGATCTTCCGTCAGCGAGCTGATGAACGGGAGTTTGTGGAATAGCGAGTCGGCCAAGACCACATTGGCCCGCAACGTCCACGCGATCACGGCGTATGCCGCCACCACCAAGCCCAGAAAGATGACGACCGGGCGCACCGAAATTCCCCGCGGCATGACGCGCTCCTCCTCGAACGGCTCGTCGAACTCGTCGGACACGTCCGCTGCCGGCTGCTCATCCTGTTCCAACTCCTCGCGCGCGATCCGCCTCGCCGTGCGTTCAGTTGGCCGCTCGGGCTCGTTGAAATCGAGATCGTCGTCGCGCGAGATGTCGAGCGACTCGTTCGCGGGCTGCGTGATGGCCGGCGCCTCGTCTTCTTCCTCGGCAAACGAATGGGAGGTTGGGCGTGGGGTGTCACGGTGCCTCGGTGGTGCCGCGTCGGTCCCGAGCTCGAACTCCGGCTCGGGCTCGTCAATAGTCAGATCGCGAGAAGGAGCGCTCGGCTCTTTCGTCGGCTGCTCTGAGAAGGTAAACGAAAGATTCTCCGGTGTGTCCGCTACTGGTGGTTTGGGTGCCGGCTGGGGAGGGGTGGCACTGGTCGACGGGCCGGGAAAGATGTGGCGGCAGCGGGAGCACTTGAGCATTGGGTGCGCCGCCGCCAGTTTGGTTTCGTCGAGCTGGAAGCGCGTGGCGCAATAGGGGCACTGGATAACCATGGGGGCACGTCCGATCGGGCAGGGATTGTATGGGGAGTGAGACCAAAAGCCAACCACTTACGGGAGCCGTCAACGAACTCTCAGTCGTGCTGCCGGCCTTCAACGAAGAGCCGAACGTCGAACGGGTCGTGCGCGAGGTTGCGCCGTATCTCGAATCGCTCGGCCTGGATTACGAACTGCTGGTCGTCAACGACGGCAGCCGCGACCGCACCGGCGCGATCCTCGACGGTTTGGTGAAGGAGTTTCCGCGCCTCCGGCCGTTGCACCATCCGCAGAACCGCGGCTACGGCGCCGCGCTGCGCACCGGCTTCGACGCGGCGCACAAGCGCTTCGTCTTCTACATGGACGGCGACGGCCAGTTCGACATCAAAGACCTCGCGGTGATTCTGCCGCTGGCGACTGATGACGATCACATTGTCACCGGCTACCGCATCGAACGACGCGATCCGTTCATGCGAAGATTGAACGCCAAACTGTTCGGCGGCTTCCTCGTCCGGATCATGCTCGGTGTGAAAGTGCGCGACCTCAACTGCGCCTTCAAGCTGATTCCGAAGAAAGTGTTCGAGCGGATCACGCTGGAGTCGACCGGCGCGCTGATCAACGCCGAGCTGTACGGCCGAGCGATCCGCAAGGGCTTCGGCATCAAAGAAGTCGGCGTGCATCACTACCCGCGCGAAGCCGGCGTGCAGACGGGAGCGCACTTGCGCGTGATCTTGCGCGCGTTCTACGACCTCGCGCGCCTACGCCAGAAGATCGTCGCCGACGGCTGATCGAGCGGGCGTCTCTCTCCCGCACTCGTTCTGCAAGCTCAAGCGCGCCGTCGACTCAACGTGCCAAGGTCCTTGGCGGTGAACTTCTGAGTGCGCAGATAGCGGCGGACGCGGCCGAGAAACCTTCGCGCTCGACGGCACTCGGCGTCGGCGTCGTCGGTCGAAAACGAGCTTTCCACGTCGTAGTCGGCGGTCAGGCGATCATCTAGGCTTTCAACCAGAAGAGCGGCCCACTCGCGCTCGATCGCTCCCGGCCGGATCAGGTGCAGACCGAACAATCGTTTGATGGCGGCGTGGCTATCGGCGCTCACGTCGTGCACGGCCAATGCCGCTTTGGCCGCGTGAAGGGCGGCGTAGTACGCACGCGACACCGCGTCCGCTTCGAAGCCTTCTGCGGCCAACAGCTCAGAAGCATGCAGCGATTCGACGGCGCGACGCCACTCCGCCAGCACCATCGCGCGGTTCATCGGATTGCAATCGCATCGCGTTCCACTGCGCGTCGGAAGAACGACCCGCTCTGCCTCCGCGCCTCCCACTCTTGTTCTGTGTACACCACGATTGACGGTAGGACATCTGACGTGGAAGCCAGCCGATATCCAATGCGGCGGAGGTCGCGCTTGCGCGCTTTCCATCGGTTGTCCACGATGAGCACGACATCAAGATCCGAGTCGCGGGTTGCCTCACCGCGCGCCTTGGATCCGTAGATGAGGAATTGCTTGACGGCATCAGGACTGTGGGCAGTGAGCGCCACTCGATAGGCGTGGAGCCACGCTTGGTCGATCGACGAGAGGTGCGATGTCCGTGGAGCAGCGGTCTCAGCGGGCGAGGCAGGCTCTGCCACCACGGGCGGTTTGCAAGCCGCCGAGTTCGCATACCGCTTTGGTGCCCTCTGCCGCATCATGAATTGCTCCGCCTTGCGCGGAGTAGGGTGCGCTTGATCAGCTCGTCTTCGTCCTGCATCAGGGCTGTCGCTTCGAGCGCAGCCTACCACTTTCCCTGCGCGCGATGAAGGCGATGCGGCGAGCCTTTCACGCGACCTTGAGCGTTAGTCCCTGCAGCCGGGTCGCTGCAACGCTCTTGACTTGAACGTAGACCACGGGCTGCCCCCGAGTTTTCGACTTGCTGGCGAGGGATCGGTTTCGTCTTGCCAGCACCTTGTCGAATTCGGGCATGAAAACGATCAGGGCACCATCCGGGATGTCGTCGGCAAGCTCAGGGTGGTCCAGCAAGTAGAGGTCGAACTCAGTTGAGAGCTGTTGATTCTTCTCGAACATCTCTTGGTTGGTCATCGCTCGCTGCTCTCGCCGATCTCACCGATATCGTTCCGATTGCCGCTCTCTTCCTCACTTCATCGCATAAGCAAGCCGGTGCGGGCCGAAGGTCAGGAACACTACTGATTTGTCAGGAAGACCCTGGCAGAAGCAGTAGCGGCACTCCGTGATTTGCCGGCACTCTTCGCAAATGACAAACACGACGCGGAAGTTCCGGTCGATCCGGCAACTCCGACACCCACGAAGATCGAGGCTTCCCGGCTAGCCGCTCAGCTGTTCGGTATTGTGGTACGGATCGCGCGCGATCCGCTGAGTCAACCGTGCGAGACGCTCTCGCAGCTGCGGGTAGCGAGACAGGTTTCGGCGGAAGCGGTCTTCGTAGTACTCGGCATAGTCAGCCACCAAAGACCTCTTTCCGGGAGCGAAGTCGGATGCGCCCCCGAGAGCGGCGCTGTTCGATCTCCTCGAGGTCGCGCGCCAGTGGTGAGCCTGATTCGATGGCTTCAGCGCCTGCAGGTCCGACGCGCTTCAGTTCCTCCCGAACAACGCGCCGGACCACGCGCTCGATGTCCCGAAGCGACGTCACGACCGTCCTTGCTGTTGCGGATCGAGCTCGTGGCATGTGCCGATCCTAGGGTGAGCAGCGTGAGGCGTCAACTGCTTGCTCAGTCAAGGAGCCCCCCCGACGTCCCCACCAACACCAGTGGATGGCGCTGCGCGGCGGTGTAGCGGAGGAGCTGCACTTCGTCGGGCGTGAGCACGTACAGGTCGAAGACCAGGTGCTGCAAGCTCGATTAGACGGGTCTGCGAGAGGATCGGTCGGAGCCGCCGCCGCTGCAGTGTATCTACCGGTTGGCTGCTCGATCATCAGTCTTGACCTGCGTTTGTTCCGGCTGGCCACGGAAAGGGCGACCGCTTGACGGCTTCTTAGTTCGCGTCGAGCGCGGGCTCGAGGAGGAGAATGGCTGCAATACGCCGTGCGATGTTCGTCACTTCGCGGACCTCTTCCGAAAGCAGCGCTTGGCCGAGGATGTCATGCTCGCGATAGCTCAGCCACTTCTTGATCACCTGGTAGCCGCCGATGGTGTACTCCCAGACTTTGAGCGGAACGTTCCGCCAATACGCGACGTCGTTCAGGTAGACATCGCACGTCTTCTCACCCAGATGTCGGAGTGCCTGATCCTGAGTCAGCCCGAGAGCTTTGGCACCTTCGTCGATGGCAGTCAGCTCGTCGGCGGTGAAGTCACGCTCTACAAGCTTGCCCTTTCCGGGCATCGTGATTCCGCCCTTGCCCGCGTGGCCCCAACCAGCACTGACCGTCAAGTCGCCTGCATCCGCCTTCAGGCTTCCGCCTCCAGTGCGCGACACGACTGCCAATCGCCGGAGTTCCGCGCGAACTGATCCTGAGGTCACGCCGCCGACCGCAGCCTCTGGATCAAGAAGCGCCGCAACCGTTCGGCCGAGGGCGGCACTGGCTGCGAGCACGTCCGTTGCGCCAGGCAGCGGCACACGGGGCCAGTCCTGTCGTAACGCTCCGGCGTTCTCGCTTCGGTACTCCGGCGCATGAAGCGCTGCCAGCGTGTGGCGAAAGAGATCCTCCGGCGTGACACCCATCTTCCTGATCCACGTGAGTGACTCGGGGCTGAGATTTGGCTCTCGCGTACTCGCTCCGGCGGGCGACTGGTTCGCGAGCAACGGCAAGTCGCTATCGCGACGCAGGTAGAGCGGAAACATCCCGACATTCGACTCCACGACGTGATGGTCCGCCAGACATCGTGTGAACTGCGGTTGATAGAACTCGTCCTTCCTGTTCCGCTGACCAGCACTCAGCCACACATTTCCGTCGTAGACATGGCCGAAGTATTCACTACGTTTCTCATCGAGTAGCTTGCTCTCAGGTTCCCAATACATCCAGCGTATGTCGAAAGGGCGATAGCAGTAGCGGACAACGTTCGTCTCCAAGAATCCACGCCGGCGAAGCTGCTTCCGGACCGCTGGAGCATCGAAGCGCTCAGTGCTGGTCATCAAACTGGGACTAGCCTTGCGGATATCATCGTCGCCGACTTGCGGGTCGAAATACTGCGTCAATCGTTCAACTAGCCGGTCCCGATCAATGTCCACCAGCGCGTCGTCGCGGCTGGTCTTCACCCCCGGAAAACTAACTGGGAACAATCGCGGTAGGAGCGGCCAGGAGGGATAGGCCGCGATGAACTTGGCCGCGAGGTACGGAAGGCCCAGCTCGACCGGTGAAGTCACTACTCGATACAGACTCCTGCCATCTTGCACCGCGGTCTCCAGGAGCTGGTCTCGCTTCGTTGTCACCCACAG
>JBGOUW010000164.1:0-9333 GCA_041477755.1 Binatia bacterium | reverse complement strand
GCCGTGCTACGTCGACACGCGGCAGCCCGCCGGTGTCGTCGCGCATCCGCTGTTTCCCGTCTGCTTCGAGTGGCCGCTGATCGTTGGCGGACGCCAGTTGCCCCGAACGCTCCCGGATGACGGGCGCCTGACTCCGGCGGAGCGCATGCGCTCCGTTCACGCGACGCACGACCTGGTCATTCATCGCCCGGTGCGCCCAGGCGATCGGTTGACGACTCGTCCCACCATCGTCGGCGTCGAACGGCGCAAGCCCGGCGCGTATCAGGTCGTGCGACTCGACACGACCGATGCGAACGGCACCGCCGTCTGTACGACTTGGATGGGCGCGCTGTACCGCGGGGTCGATGTCGACGGCCCCGATCGGCGGGCAACCGACACGCCGGTGACCGAGTCGATCAAGACCGAGGCGCCCGCACGCGCTGAGATCCCCGTCGCCGTCGCCGCCAACCTGGCGCACGTTTACAGCGAGTGTGCGCGCATCTGGAACCCGATCCACACCGACCGTGCCTTTGCCGTGGCCGCCGGTCTGCCGGATATCATCCTGCACGGTACGGCGACGCTGGCGCTGGCGATCTCGCGCATCATCGCCACCGAAGCGAGCGGTGATCCGACCCGTGTGCGGCGTATCGCGGCCCGCTTTGGGGCGATGGTGTTCATGCCGTCGGAGATCGTCGTCCGCATCATCGCGCGCGACGCTGGCGTTGTCCGCTTCGAAGTCCGCAACAGCGAGGGCGGGCTCGCCGTGCGCGACGGCGTGGTGGTCCTCCGCTAGCCAGTGCGCAGAACCGCTATGCCACGCCACACATGACGCCAAAGAAGAGGAGAGGAAGCATGTTGATCGTTGCGGGAATCGTCAGGCTTGATCCGACGCGGCGCGCACAACTCGATGCCGCCTTCGACCGGATGCGCGAAGCCACGCTGAAAGAAACAGGCTGCCTTGAGTATCAGGCGTACTTCGATCGCAAGGATGCGGGCGTGGTACTGATCTTCGAGAAGTGGCAGAATGAACAGGCGCTGCGCGCCCACTTCGTGACCACCCACGTGGCTGAGTTTACCGCCGCACTCACTGCAGCAGGGGCGACCGGAACCGGTGTCCGCAAGTACGAAGTGTCCGCCGAAGGGCCGGTCATCTGAGTCGCGGGATGGGATATGGAACCGCCGATGCACGCCGATACACGCCGATAGGAGATTCCTGCAAGGACAGGAGTGATCCGCAAACCTCATCGAAAAACGTTTGGTGATCAAGCGGTGGGTTGCGTCCAATTCCACATCTGCGTCCATCGGCGTGCATCGGCGGTTTCCCTTCGTTCTTCGGATCGGGTTAGCCGATGATGTCCGCCACGCGATGAACTTCGTCGGCATCGGCAGTGGTCGGCACGAGGAACACTTCGTCGGTGCCGAGATCGGCGAGCATGCTCAGTGCGTCGCGCAGCGCCGATGCTGATGTCGTCTGCACCGTGGGGGCCAGCGCACGCGCCGCGGCGGCGCCCATGAAATTGAGGTAGCGATGAAGGTACTCGTCGAGCTGCGCGCGCGCCCGCGGACCGAGCGCGTACCAAAAGCTGGTCGTCAGCCGCGGCGGCTGGTCGCGATTCGCGGCGCGCCAGGCGGCGCGGGCGGTGTCCCACGCAAAGCGCACTTCATCCTCCGCGGGCCGGAAACTGAATCCGCACAGGCCGTCCGCATAACGAGCCGCGCGCCGAATCGACGGCGCGGTGAGTGCGCCGACGAGAATCTCGGGTCCGCCCGGTTGTACCGGCGATGGCTCGGCAGCGCGGTCGGTTCCTTCGACGATGTGCGTGCCGGCCCACACCCGCCGCATGATCGCGACGCACTCTTCCATGCGGGTGAGCTTGTGGTTATCGAAGACCGCGCCGGCGGCGACAAAGTCGTCCCGGCGCGCGCCGACCCCGACGCCGAGCACCACGCGGCCGCCGGAGATCACATCGAGCGTGGCGATGCGCTTCGCCATCAACACAGGGGGATGCAGCGGCAGTACGAACACGGTCGGCACGATGCGGACCCGCTCGGTCAGCGCCGCTGCCGCCGACAGCGTGATCAGGATCTCGGGATTGGGGAAATTGATCCGCTCCCCAGCGCACAAACTCGTGAACGGCCCAGCGTCAATGCGCCGCGCCCATTCGAGAATGGCCGCTCGATCCAGCCCCGGCACCATGACCGGTAGGTTCATCCCAACCTTCATGTTCGATCACGGCAGACGACGCGCTATTCGTCCTCGGGGCTACTCACACCGTACTGCTCCAGCTTGCGGTAGAGCGTCTTGCGGGCGATGCCGAGCTTCTGCGCCGCGAGGGTCTTATTGCCACCAAGCGCCTCCATGGCGCGCACGATGTAGCGGCGCTCGACTTCTTCCAGCGGCACCAGCTCCGATGGATCGTCGCTGGCGACGACGACATACGAGCCGCGATAGGCGCGGATCTTCTCGGGCAGATCATCGACGATGATCTGCTCGTATTGCGTCAGCGCCACCGCGCGCTCCATGCAATTGCGCAGTTCGCGCACGTTGCCCGGCCACGCGTAGGTCATCAGCCGCTCGGCCGCGGCGGGCGAGAGGCCGGTCACACGCTTTCCGCTCTGGGTGGCGAAGTGGACGAGGAAGTGCTGCGCTAGCAGGAGCACGTCGCCGCCGCGGGCGCGCAGCGGCGGCATCGCGATGTGGATGACGTTGATGCGAAAGAACAGATCCTCGCGAAAGCGCCCCTCCTCGATCGCCGATTCCAGATCGCGGTTCGTGGTCGCGATCACGCGCACATCGAAGGGGACTTCCTGATCGCCGCCCACCGGGCGCACCATCCGCTCCTGCAGTGCGCGCAGCAGCTTCGGCTGCAAGGCGATCGGCATATCGCCGATCTCATCAAGCAATAGGGTTCCGCCGCTCGCCTGGACGAGCAACCCGGTGCGCGCCGTGCGCGCGTCGGTGAAGGCGCCGCGCGCGTGCCCAAACAGCTCGCTCTCCAGCAATGGCTCGGGCATGGCGGCGCAGTTGATGGCGATGAACGGCCCCTGACTGCGGCGGCTGCGGCGGTGCAGGGCTTGGGCCACGACCTCTTTGCCCGTCCCGCTTTCGCCGGTGATGAGGATCGACGTGTCCGAATCCGCGATCCGCTCGAGTAGTTCGTGCACCGTGCGCATCGCCGGGCTGGCGCCGAGGACGCCTTCGAATCGGTGCGAGTCCGACACCAGTTGGCGCAGCCGCTTCACTTCCTCGCGCAACGTCCGGTGCTGGATCGCCCGCTCCAACGCGAGCGCCAGGGCGTCGATGCGGACGGGTTTGGTGATGAAGTCGTACGCCCCGGCCCGAATCGCCGCGACCGCGGTATCCAGGCTCCCGAAGGCGGTGATGACGATGACCGGCACATCCGGCCGATTGGCCACCACCCGCTCGCACAGCTCGATGCCGTTCATGCCTCGCATGTTGAGATCCGTCAGCACGACATCGAAATCGACGGCGGCGATTCGTTCCAGCGCCTCAGCGGCGGATGTCGTCCACGTAACCTCGAATCCCTTCGGGGTGAGCCCGGCTTCGAGCGTTTCACACATGCTGGGTTCGTCGTCGACGATCAGCACTCGGTTGTTCACGAGGCCACCTCGATGTCCTGCGCGCTTGCGCCGGCCGGCGGGGGAAGGAAGATCGAGAACCGGGTCCCTTTGCCAACGGTGCTTTCGACGGTAATCCAGCCACCGTGCTCGGCGACGATGCCGTGCGCGACGGCGAGCCCGAGGCCGGTGCCCTCGCCGACGCCTTTCGTCGTGAAGAACGGCTCGAAGATGCGCGCGAGCTGCTCCGGTGGAATACCCTTGCCCTCGTCTGTAACGGTCACGCACAGGTAGTCGTCTTCTGGCGCATCGCGATCCGCCGGCGGACGAATGCGCTGTGCCCCGACGTGCACGCGCAGGTGGCCACCGTCAGGCATTGCTTGAATGCCGTTGAGGATGACGTTGGTGAGGGCCTGCTGGATTTGGTTCTGATCCACGCGCGCCAGGACTGGGGCACCCGCGGCCTCGCAGTCGAGCTGCACATGGGCGCGCTCCGCGGCCGACGACAGCATTTCGAGCGTCCGGCTGACGATGCGCTCGAGGCTGAACAGTCCCAAAGTCGCGCTGCGACGGCGCGAGAAGTCGAGCAGCTGATGAATGATCTCGGTCATGCGATCGGACTGTTCGACAATGATGTGCGCGTGCTTGGCGACCTCGGGGCGCGGCAGGTCGCTGGCGGCGATGAGCTGCGCGCGGGCCGCGACGACGTTGAGCGGCGTTCCGAGCTCGTGTGCGACGCCGGCAGAGAGCTGTCCCACAGTCGCCAACCGATCGGTGTGGCGGAGCTGATCGAGGGCGGCTACCCGCGCCTCCGTCTCCTCGGCCAGTTTACGGTTCGCCTCCGCAATGCGGTCGCACATCGCGTTGACCTCTTGGGCGAGTTCGCCGATTTCGTCGTGCTGACGCAGAAGGAGCGCACGCGAAAAGTCCCCCGATCCCGCGCGCTGAAGCTTCTCCTTCAGCAATTCCAGCGGCCGACCGATGAACCACGCATCAAGGCTGGTGGCGATGAGCCCGCATACGATGACAACGGCGAGCGTCGCAAACGCGAACGCCCAGTGGGTCGTTCGCAAGTAGGTATACGCAGGCTTCAACGATTTGACCAACTCTAGGGCCGCCGGCCGCCGGCCCGCAACCGACACGGCGACATAGATAGCGACCAAGGCGTCGCCCGTTGGGTCGGTTCCCATGACCTGGACGACCTCGCCGGCGGCCACCGCGCTGAACTGCTCCTCGTTGAGCGGCGGTCGTTGCGGGTCGCCGACCGGCGCCGTCAACGAAACCAAGCGGAGTTCCATCTCGGGGACGGTCTGATTGGCGCGTTCAATCACCGCGCGGACGCGGGCCTCACCCTCGCTCAGCCAGATCTGCTCGAGGCTGATCAGGATCGTCTGAGCCATCAGCCTGATTTGGGCCTTATCGGCCTCGACCAGCACCACCTCTTGGCGCGCCTGCCAATAGGCGAATACCGCCATGACGGCGAGAATCCCGAACACCAACGCCAGCGCGTGTTTGCGCGCAACCTTCATACAGTCTGTCCCTTCCTCGCCCGCGGCGGCGGTTGCAGACGCACGCATTGTGCCACGACCACCGAGCCGGGCACCAGTCTCCGCATCGGAGGCCTGCGCCGCCCCTGGGTTGAACGCGATGTGGCACTTCGACTCGCGTGTCAGAACGGCACACGCCACAAGTTCAAGACAAAATCAGCTCGCGCCGGCTCTCCCTACGGGGCTGTTGCATTCTGACTCGCGCGCTATGCACCGCCCCGTCACGCGTTTGCTCGTGTGCAGACCTGGCATCGCAGCTGCTCTCTATCAGCTCGAACATGATCGCAAACGCCAGCGCGGTTTTCACGCTGGACACATCGAGAAAGAGAAGGAGAGAGGGCAAACATGGAGCAATCTCCGCAGCTAGAAAATTGCGCCAGCATGACGCGCGTTCAACTGCACGACCACATGGTTGAACGAGTGCGGCAGGCACTGAGCACTGAAGGCATTCGCGCGCATCACGGCGGCCGCCGCGCGGGATCACGCGAGGCCGCGAACCGGTTCGACCTGCTCACGGACGATCTCACCATCGCCGTCCGCGTAGCCAAGCGGTCGACCTTCTCTTGGCGCGTCTCGGTCAATGGCAAGCGGTACTGCTACCGCTATTCTGGCCACCGCTGGAATCTGCACTCGCGCGGCAGCACCAATCTGCGTCCCGACGTGTGGGTCTTCGTCGCGGCGGGCGAGGCCACGCGGTTTTTCGTCGTCCCCGGCCGGCGCGTGCGCGGCTTCTACACACTCACCTTACGCGAACCAAGCAAGACGTGGCTGCGTGGGTACGCGGACCGGTGGGAGACGCTGCGCGAACTCGCCAACGGCCGAGACCAGAGGGCGGCGTGATGAGCGGCCATGCGTTGCGAAGTGTTGAAGCCAGCGAAGTCCAATCAAGCGAACCCCAACAACGACGTGTGCAGAGAGAAGGATCGACCATGCGTACCGCGCGAAAAGGAGCCGATTTCGATGTCGTCCTGCCGGACAAGGATGCGGGCGGCGGCGAAGGTGTCCGTGGATTGATGCGGGCCGTCTTGCTGGACGCGATCATGTGCATGCGTGGGCGCGTCGGTCAGCCGCAGGAGCGCGCCCGACTGACCTCGGAGGCAAGGCGTTGGATGATGTCCACGGTCCGCACCTGGCCGTTCTCATTCGAGAGCATCTGTGACGTCCTTGGCCTGAGCGCGCCCTATCTGCGGCGCACCCTGCTGCGCTCAGTCACCTCCTGCGCAGGAGAAGGGCCGGCAGACGCCGAGGCAGCGGACGACATGGTGCGCCGGCTGAGCGTGTTGCGCATGCGTGGAAACCAAATCACGCAGGTGGTTGCCACCAGACAGTGTGGAAGGAGAAAGAGCCGTGGCCGTTGAAGTTCACACCAAGCATTCGGGTGCAGCGGTCATGGCCGACCGCTGCGACGATCATGTGCATTGCGACATGGATGCGATTTTCTCGAACTGGCAGTTCCTCGCTGCCGTCGCCTGGCGCGGCTACCAGACCCATGGCTGCGGCGCCGTCGTGGTCAGTCTGGCCATCGAGTGTGCCGATGTCGCGTACGCCAGCGGCGCGCTGCCGGCCAGCTACGCGCGTTTCGTCGAGCGCTATGATCCGCTCGAACAGATCGTCGTCGTGGTTCGCCACCACGCTGACGAACATGTCTACGTGATGAACGGATGGCCCTCGCCGCAAAAGTGCTTCGAGGCCGGCGCGGTCCACACCATGAACGCCAGTCTGTATTGCCTGCCGCGTGACAGCTGGCAGCAGTAGCGGGGTCACTTCCGCAGAACGCAGCGCTCACACTTGGGTCAGGATGGTTTCGCGCTTGCGCTGGAATTCTTCGGTAGTGATGAGGCCTTGATCGCGCAGCTTCTTCAACTCAACCAGCCGGTCGGCGCCGATGCGCACGGGCTCGGACTTCACCGCAGGCACCGGCAAGCGACGCGCACCGCGCTTGCCGATCTTCGCGAGACGGAACGCCACGTAGGCGCTCCACGCCCCTGCAATGCCCCACAGCGAACTGTTGGCGAGCAGTAACTCGGAGAAATAGACGTTCTGCAGTCGCCGCGGGATCACTGCGAACAGTGGCAGCGAACACAGGTCCCACAAACCGTCGCCGGTTGCGTCGAGCGCACGCACGGAGAACGGAACCTCATGGATGTGAAGCTTCCATCCATACCACTCCAGACTGAAGTGAACGGCGACTACGGCGAGAAACACGCCGCTGGTGATCAGGTCGCGCATGCGCATGCAGTTGCTACCCCGTGAGAATCCCCCGAGTCATTCGCTCGTGCTCCATATCTAGCGCGGTGTCGCCGTGCGCGTCGGCCGCCGCGTCGAGGTCGGGGTGGTGGTGGACGCACGGGTGCGGGTCACCGTGCGCGTCGGCGTCCGCGTGGGCCGACGCGTCGCGGTCCGCGTTGGAGTCGGTCGACGCGTGACCGTTTTCGTCGGCGTGATTGTCGGTCGGCGCGTCACCGTGCGCGTCGGCGTCCGCGATGGCACACGCGTAGCGGTGGCGGTTGCAGTCTGACTCGGCGCACGCGTGGTCGTGGCGGTCGGCGGACCGGTGGGCGTGCGCGTCGGCGTCGGGGTGCTGGTGGCCGCAGGCGGAATCGGCGTCACATCGCTCGCCACCACCAGCAACGTGATCGAGTTCGGCGCGAAGGTTGCGCTGATGTCTCCCGCGACGACTGGCAGATCGGCGAGTCTCTCGATCGCGTTGAGATTGGCGCTGCTATAGCGATAGGCTTCGGCGCGCGCCCCCGTGGCGAGGTTCGCCAGCGCCACGTCATCGGTGAGCGATTGGTTGGTCTTATTGATCACCATCGTCGTCAGCGCGCCATCGCCGCTACGTTGCGCAGCATAGATCGCGAGCCGCTCCTGATCGGCACTGCGCGCTTGCAGCTCAACGTCGCCGAACTCACCGCCGGCGCCGTCGTAGTTGCGGAACATGCGGAAGGCGAACGCGCCGGGCTGACTCGCACTTGGCGGGTCCCACAGCGTCGCGAGATCCAAGCCTTCGCGGCCGAAGATGCCGAGCACGTCGGCCTGCGCCAGCGCGCCGTTGATGTGGTCGAGCGCGCCCCAGTTGTATTCGGTGACGGCGAGCTGGGTGCCGGGATAGTTGGCGTCGATCCATTGGTGCATGCGCGGGATCAGGTTTACCGCCTCGCCGATCCAGCTCTCGTCGACGTAGGTCGAGTCCCACAGCGAGCGGGTCGAGCGCAGCCGCAACGCTTGGGTTGCCGCAT
This sequence comes from Binatia bacterium, assembly GCA_041477755.1. Lineage (GTDB taxonomy): Bacteria > Desulfobacterota > Binatia > HRBIN30 > JACQVA1 > JACOST01. The sequence goes on along the minus strand of JBGOUW010000164.1, from coordinate 989 downwards.
CACCCGCAGGCGACAGCGCCACGCCCGCCGCCTGCGGGTAGTTGTGCACGTCGAGATAGTCGAGGATGCGCACGCCGTGGGCCTGCTCGTACGTACGCATCTGCTGCAGGTACCATTCGACGAATGGCACGTTGCCGTGGGCGAGACGATCCTGTGGGCTATCCCACCACACGCCACCCGCCGACCAATCGAGCGCCGACCAGAAGTACGCCGTCCAGCCCCACACCACCGGCCCCAGGGTTTGCGCGGCAGGATCGATGGCCTTCACCGCCGCAGCGTAGGCGTAGGTACGATCGCGCATCTCATCGTAGCTGGTGGGCGCCGGATGCACGTCGCGGTGCGTGTCGGGCCACAGCATCGGTTCGTTGTCGAGATTGTAGAAGCGCACGCCGCCCGCGGCGGCACTGCCGTACTTGCCGCTGAGATGCGTGATCCAGTTCTGTACAAACGCTGGCGTGATCGCGCTGCTGGTGTCGGTTGGATCGTTGCCAGTGATCTCAGTGCCGTTCGCTCGCACGCCGTTGCCGCAATCGCCCGCCCACGGATCGGTCGACGGTTGCGCACCGTACTTCGCCACACTGAAGCCGCACGCGCGGGCGCGTGCCTTCGGCGTCCAGCCGATCAGTGGGATGGTCATGATCGTCGCCGTGCCGGTGCGGCGGTCTTGCTCGACAAACTGATCGCTGCTCGAGCCGTCGGGCAACGCGGCAGAGTTGGTGTTGTCTTCGGGAATGTTCTCGAAATACCAATCGCCGGCGCGGTTGGTGGTATCCGTCTGCCAGTTGTAGCGTGTGGTCGAATTGCCGCCCCAGCGCCGCACCGGCAAGCGCAGCTCGCTGGCGAGCGCCTCGTCGGCGAAGTTCATTCCATAGATGAGCGGACTAATCGCGTGCCGACCGCTGGCGCCGTCGACGCTCAGCGCCGGACCGACACCGGGCGGAATTGCCGTCGGTGTCGCGGCACCGGTGGCGACGAAGGCGATGTCATCG
>JBGOUW010000328.1:0-5822 GCA_041477755.1 Binatia bacterium | reverse complement strand
CTTTGTAGGTGACGTTGATGACCTTCTCGCCCGGGGTCCCCTGGGTTTCCGGCGCGACGTTGACGAAGGCGTAACCGCGATCACCGTAGAACTCCGTCAGCTTGTTGATGTCCTCCCGCAGCTTGCTGGTGCGAAACGTTTCGCCCGATATCAAGCTGAGATCTTTGCGAGCGCCGTCGATGTCCGCCACCAGATCGCCGGCGATGTCGACCTTGCCCACGGTGTAGATGTCACCCTCGTCGATCTTGATGGTGACAAACAGCGCGTCCCCTTTGCGCTCGATCACCGGTTCATCGATACGCACATCGATATAGCCCTGATCGTAGAAGTAGGCAGTGAGTCGTTCGACATCGGTCTTGAGGACGTCGCGGTCGAGCGTCCCTGCCCCGGTGATGAAGGAGAAAATCCATTTCTCCTTGGTCTGCATCACCTTCCGCAGCGTGCTGGGAGAAACCTTGCGGGCGCCCTCGAAAATAATCTCGTCGATGCGAATGATCTGGCCTTCGTCCACCACCAACTTCATGGTCACTTCATTGTTGCCGAGCGGCACGGCGGTGTAGGTGATTTTCGCATCGAGGTAACCCTTCGCTTCGTACAGTTTGCGAGCTTCCTCGATGCCGTGGCGCAGTTTGATCGGATCGAGAATGGTGTGCGGGCGGATCTTGAGGGCGTTTTCGAGCTCTTCCTTGTCGATCTTCTTGTTGCCTTCCAGCTCCACGGTCTTGATCTGCGGCCGCTCGGCCACCTGGTAGGTTAGGATCAATTGATCGCCCTGCTCGGACAGATCGGCCTGCACATTATCGAAGAAGCCCATTTTGTAGAGGGCGCGGACGTCGGCGTCGACCAGCGCGGGATCGTAGACCGCCCCGGCGCGCATGCGCAGTTGCACGCGAATGGCTTCTTCCTCCACGCGCTGGTTGCCAGCGATGATGACCCGCGAAACGATGAGGTGCCCGTCGCCGATCATTGCCGCGAGACCCGGTCGGTTGGCAATGTGGAGCACGAGCCCCACCAGCAGTATCATCGGCAGTGCACGCACCCACGCTCTCCGCACGCTTGATTGGCGCGACTGGCTACCAAACGCCCTGCTCGCTGTAAAGCGCGGCCGGGCCACGCCTCGGCTCAACACGTCAGGGCTCCGTGATAGAGCCGCAAGGTCCGATCGGCCAGCGCGGCCAGCCGTTCGTTGTGCGTGACGATCACGAAGGTAATCCCGTGGGCTTTGTTCAGCTCCACCAACAGGGTGTGGACGCTATCGGCGGTGGCCGGATCGAGGTTGCCGGTAGGTTCGTCGGCCAAGATCACGCGCGGCGAGCCCACCACGGCCCGCGCAATAGCCACGCGCTGTTGTTCGCCACCCGACAACTCGCCCGGCTTGTGCGTCAGGCGATCGGCGAGTCCGACCTGCGTCAGTCGCTCTTGCGCACGCGCCGCGGCCTGTTCGAAGGAGTCGCCGCGAATCAGCGCCGGCATCATCGTATTCTCGAGCGCGGTGAAGTCGGGCAGCAGATGATGAAACTGGAACACGAACCCAACCTCGCGGTTGCGCAGTCCCGCCAGTTCGCGTTCGCCGAGGGTGGCGAGATCAGTGCCGTCGAAGTAGATCTGTCCCGACGTGGGCCGATCGAGCGCTCCCAGGATGTGCAGCAGCGTACTCTTGCCGACGCCCGATTCGCCGACGATGACCACCATCTCTCCGGCTTGCACTTCGAGGTCGAGGCCCGTGAGCACGGGCACCGTGTGGCCGCCATCGCCGTAGACTTTCGTCAGGCCCACCGCACGAATCAACGGCCCGTCACTCATAGCGGATGACATCGACCGGCACGAGGCGAGCCGCTTGGCGCGCGGGATAGATGGTGGCCAACAGACAGATCAGCAGTGACGCCAACGTCACCGCCGCGAAGTACTCCGGATACATCTTGGCCGGCACCGTGGAGACGTAGAACACATCGGCCGGCAGCTTGATGAACTCGTAGCGTTGCAACGCCACGCAACCCAGATAGCCGCCGAGGTTACCGAGCAGCGTACCGACGACGCCGATGATCAGGCCTTTGTAGACGAAGACGCGCGCGACACTGGCGGCGGTCGCCCCCATCGATTTGAGAATGGCGATGTCCTTGCGCTTCTCCATCACCACCATGATCAGCGTGGCCACGATGTTGAACGCGGCCACCAAGATGATGAGCATCAGCACGATGAAGTACACGGTCTTTTCCAGCGTGAGGGCCGAGAACAGATTGTGGTTCACCTCCATCCAATCGCGCACGCGGTACGGGAAGCCGAGTTCTTTACTGATCGCCGCCGCGACGCGGCTGGCTTGGTAGAGATCGCGCACGCGGATCTCGATGCCGGTGGCGGCGTCGGTGAGATCAAAGAACCGCTGCGCGTCGACGATGCTCATGTACACCAGCGAGGCGTCGTACTCCGACATGCCCGAGTCGAACACGCCAACCACCGCGAAGCGCCGCACCCGCGGCACCAACCCGGCCGCGCTCGGCGTGCCCATCGGTGAGACCACGCTGACGGGATCACCGACCACCAGACTGAGTTGCCGCGCAAGCTCCTTACCGACAATGAGGCCGGGCAACTGCACGGTGCCGCCGATACCCGGATCGCGTTGCACCGTATGGAGCGTGGCGAGATCTTCGAGATGGCCTTGCGACAGATAGCGTTCCAAATCCACCGCGCCGCCGCGGGCCGGGAGCACGCCGCGGACGACGACGCCCGACATGTTCTGTTGCGTCGACAGCATCACCTGCCCGTAGACGAACGGCTCCACCGCCACGATGTCGGGGATGGCTTGGATGCGGTCGACCACCGATTGGTAGTTCGGGATGTTGCCGCTGTAGCTCAACACGACGACGTGGGGGTTGAAGCCGAGGATGCGGTCGCGCAGGTCCTCTTCGAGGCCGGTCATGATCGCCAGCGCGATGTTGAGCGTCATCACGCCGATCATCACGCCGAAGATCGACATGATGGTGATCAGTGACACGAAGGCTTCCTTGCGCTTCGCGCGCAAGTAGCGCAGGCCAATGAACAGCTCGTAGCGCATCGTCGAAGGGTTCAGCGGTTCGCGGGTCGAGGGTTCAACGGCGTCGGCGCGGGCATCGGTCGTTCCAACCCGTCCACCGGCGCCCCCGAGATCAGTACAGCCCTACCTCAAGCTTGCGGCGACGCGTCGCAATCAGATCCGAACTGTCGCTATCCACCGTGAAAGGCCTTTGATTTATCCTGTCGCAGAGCCGCTGACGCTTAACCGGGATGTCCCACTGAGTCAAGTTTATGGCCGCTGCGTGAGCACCGCGCGAGCGCCGCGATCGTCGGCTGGGGTAGTCGCGCGCCCGGCGATTGACCTATAATGCCGACTGTGCGGCGGACCTTGGAGATCGTTGCGGTTACGATAGCGGCCCTGCTGCTGATCGAACTGTACTTGGACACCCCGCTCTATCGGTTGCTGCAGCCGGCCATCCTCTCGCCCGGCGAAGGGGCGCTGGTCTCGTTGCCGCTGGTGGTGCAGTGGGACGGGCCACCGCGACTCGCGCTCTCGCTCCACGGCGATGACGGCAGTCCGCGCGACCTGGGCATGCAGCGATCACCGTTCGAGTTGACTGCGGCCGATCTTCCGGAACCGGGCATCTACCGATTGAAAGTTCGCGCGCCGTTCTTTGGGGCGCTGATTCAAAGCGAGCGGCGCTTTGCGGTCGCCGCCGCATCGCCAACACCCAGTCCGAGCCCGGTGGCGGAACCGCGGCTCACCAAGCTCAACGCGTCGCTCAACGCGCTCAAGGCCGAGCATGAGCAAAGCGAGGCGGAGAACCTCGCGCTGAACGAAGAACTCGCCGCGTTGCGGCAGGAGAACAATGTCCTGATGCAGGAACTCGATCGACTCGGCAAGGAGTCCGAGGAGGTCGCCAGCCGCGCCGCCGCACAGCGCGAGCGCCAAGCCCAGCTGGCGCAGGAGAACCAGACCCTCAACGACCAAGTGAACGTGCTGCAGTATCGGCTGAGCGCTGCGCTGACGTGCACCGTGTGGGGTTACTATGCTTACCCTCACCCGCAGACGTTCCCACCCACGCGCCGCAGCGTCACGGTCTCTGATGGCCAGGGCACTGTGTTCCGGACAGAACTCGGGTGTGAATCCGTGCGACGGACCGATCCCACCGTCGCCTCGCGTTGTTTCTGTCTCGGTACGCCGCTGGCGATGGGCAACTGACCCACCGCGCGTCAGCGTGGTTTTGCCGCTTGCACGGCTGGCGTGACGGCGTCGATGCGCGCTGGCGTCGGCCGCGGGCGAAACCGCTCTTCCACCACCGCATCGTTGGCCGCATCGCGCGAGATCAAGATGGGAGCACCCGACTCCTCGGTGATCGCGCGACGGAGCCGGGCATCGTCGACCCGATTGGCCCAGCCGAATTTTTGCAACAATCGTTGCGCCTCACGGTAGGGACCCGGCGTCAGGTTGTAGATGTCTTTGTGCACCTCGGCGTAGATCTCACCGTTGCGCGCCCCGATCTTGACCGGCTGATAGACGAACTCGCCGGGGTCGCCCACCGACACCAGAGGAAAGAGCTGCTCGATGTCCTCGGGGTACAAACGCACGCAGCCGTGACTGACTTGCATGCCGACACCCCACGGGATGTCGGTGCCGTGGATACCGTACAGCGGCAGCGTCAGTCGCAAGCGATACTTGCCGAGCGGATTCTCCGGATCACCGCCCTCGATGAACGGCGGCGCCGGCCGGCCGTCTTTGCGGTGCTCTGCACGGATTGATTCGGGCAAGATCCAGCGCGGGTTGACGGTCTTCTCAACCACCTTGAACGTGCCGACCGGCGTCTTCCAATCGTCGCGCCCGAGTCCGACCGGGTAGGTGGTGACGAGGAGTGGCGTCTGCTCGTTGGGGCGCTTGTGGAAATAGTACAGCCGCATCTCCGGGATGTTGACGACCACGCCGTGCGGATTCACGTCGGGCAGGGCGAACTCGGTCGGCAGCAGGATCACCTGCCCGGGGGGCGGTATCCACACATCAACGCCGGGGTTGGCTTCGACCAACTCGTTGTAACCGAGGCCGTTGTAGCGGGCGAGATCGAGGAACGTGTCGCCTTGTTGCACTTGGTAGAAGCGCGTGCTGCCGACGACCGACTGCGTAGCGCGCCAATCGTTGCCGGCGACGATCATGAAATGCGCGGCGCCGCGCTTGTGGAGGAAGTCCTCCTCCGTCCACTGCCGCGCGTCAGCAGTTGAACTGGCGATCACGAGCGTCGCGATCAACAGACGCATACCAACGATGCAGGACTTGTTCACAGAAGTTTTCGGAGGGGATTGCGCCGTTTCAAATTGCCTACGTAGTCCACCCCGCCCATCCTTGAGCGGTATGAAAGCACACTGGTGGGGCTGAGCCAAGCCGACGGGTGGGGCAAACCGCATTCACCGCCGAGATCGCCAAAGCCGCACAGAAACGCGACCAATCGCATCGCCACCTGACGTCAAGGTTGACCCTAAGCCGAAGTTAGCTTCAGGAAGCTTCCAGGCATCCGTCTCCGCGCCTCCGCGTGAGCTTCTTCTCTCTTTCCGGATTGGGGGTAAGTGTCCGCAGCAGCCGTCGGGTGAGGCCGTACCCCACGCCCTCAGCGTCGCGCCTCGACGATATGACCCCACAGAGCAAGGTAGGCGACCGCGAGCGGAAACTTCCGGAAGGCGATGGCTGAGAATCCCGCCTGACGGAAAGAGTCCTCGAGTTCTCGCGCGGTGTAGAGGTTCGACGCCCACCATCGGCCGATGAGTGGCCGCATCAGCCAGTTTCGCCGGGTGATGAAGAGCAAGAG
>JBGOUW010000248.1:0-7339 GCA_041477755.1 Binatia bacterium | reverse complement strand
GCCGCCGAGGATGTTCCAGTCGAGATAGGTGTAGGTGCCGCGCAGCGACACGCCCTGGATCGGACCCGCTCCCAGCACCGTCTCTACGCCTTGCACGTCCGCGCGCCCGAGATTGCACGGCGTGAACGTCGCCCCGTTCGGAACCACCGCACCCGGACACTGCGCCAGCGATGTGAACTGGATCAAGTTCGACGTGCGTCGCGTGAAGTAGGTCGCTTCCGCAGTCAGCCACTCGAAGCCGAGGTGTTGCGCGGCGCCGGCGTCATACTCGCTCGAGGTTTCGGCGGCGAGATTCTGGTTGCCCGACTTCGGGAAGAACAGCTCGTTGAACGTCGGCGCACGAAAACCCTCCGCGTAGCTACTCTTCACGTGCGTGTTCCAGCGGTCGTGCTGCCCCCAATCTTCTACGTAGCCGACGGACCACGCCGCACTGGTCTCGTTTCCGAAATCCTGGTTGCCGTCAGTGCGGAAGCCGCCGACGATGCTCAGGCGGTCATCGAGGAAGCGCAGTTGCTGCTGAACATAGCCGGCGTAGTTGTTGCGACTGGCGTCGAACCGGTCAACCGCGCCACTGCCCGACACCGACTTCAGCGCGCCGGTCTGCTGCTTGAACTCGAATCCCACGGTGGTCACCCCCAGCGCGCCTTCGGTGTAGTCGGTCTGCGCGTCGGCCACCGTGTTCGTATTCGGCACGCGGAAGTAGGAGAGGAAGAAGTCCGGAAACGGGGGAGGCATCACCTCGGGATCGACGGTGTCGGAGAGCACGTTGAGTGTGTAGTTGTACGCGCCCGAGATCCGATACGTCAGGTTCTCCGTCGGTGTGTGTTCCCACTCGCCCTTGGCGAGATAGAAGGTATCACTCTGGCGCGCGTTGGGATCGAGGAACGCACCATAGCCGTTGCCGATGTTGTTGTTGGCCAGACCGAGGCTGGAATTCGCCGAACGCCAGAAGCCGCGCAGGGTGCCGTGTTCGATCGGCGTGACGTCGACGCGCAGGCTACTGGTCAAGTTCGAGAAGTCGTCATTGACCGGGCGAAAACCCCCGGTGGTGAACTCGCCGAGCGACCCGGCGAAGGCGACGATGCCCTGCTCGCCGGCGAAGGTGCCGAGCGACGACGAAGTCCCGATGTTGCCCCCGCCGCTGGCGAGCGAGAAATGCGGCGCCCCGGCGCCCTTCGCACTGAGGATGTTGACCACCCCGGCCATGGCTTCGGAGCCGTACAACGTGCCGCCGCCGCCGCGTAGCACTTCGATGCGCCCGACGTCATCGGTCATGATGTTGCCGAAGTTGAATCCGCCCAGCGTCGCGCTGTTGACCTCGACTCCATCGATCAAGATCAGCGTCTGATCAGAGTCGGCGCCGCGAATGAAGACGCCCGCGGCGGTCCCTGTCGACCCTGGTTGCACGACGTCAACGCCGGGCGTGTCGCGTAGCGTGTCGCTCACGGTTTGCGTCTGTCGGTTGGCGATGTCTTGCGCCGAGATGACCGAGACCGAATTGGTGGCCGCCTCGATCGGTTGCTCGGTACGGGTCGCCGTGACCACCACCGTACCAAGCGACTTCTCAGCCTGCTCCTCCGCCGCCAACGCGACTCCCTGCGCCAGCATCAGCGCGACGGCCACGCATACAACCTGCCTCCTCATCATCCTTCCCTCCTTCATTCTGCAGCTGAAAGTTCGAATCGATACTCGATGCGGCCGTGCAGCGGCGTTGGCAGGCCACGCGTACCGGGCGGCGTAAAGCGGCTGCGGCGCGCCACCAGCATCGCGGCTTCGTCGAGCACACCGTAGCCCGAGGAGCGCCGCACGCTGGCGTCCTCAACGGTGCCATCGGCGAGTACCGACAACCCAACGTGGACGGTGCCCGCCCAGCCACGCGCGCGCGCGACCAGTGGATAGCGAGGCACGGGGCAAGAGATACACGCGGCGCGCTGGTCTGCGCCGTCGCCGGCCCCCGTTTCGATGCCCGCGCCCGCTCCGGTAGCTGACGCGCCCGACCCAGCCGACGCCGTGCCGACTTCCGCATTCGCCAACTGCGGCCCGACGGCATCCGCGGTCGCGGCTGGCGATCGAGACGTGCGGCGTGCGGGATGTGTGCGTACCTGAAGTGCGCGTACCGGCTGTGCGCTTGTCATCACCTGCGCCGCCGGTGCGCGCGCCGCGTTCGCCAGCGGCACCGCAGCGCCGCCGGATTGCAGCGTCACGGGAATCAATTGGAGCGGAGCGTTGCCCGTTAGTTGGTGCGTGCGACTCAGTGCCAGCAACGCGGCATGTAGCGTCAGCGCCAGCACGAACGACACTGCCGTCGGCCAACCCGTAGGCGGTCTCAAATGAGGCAGAGTATCGATCGCGTCCCGTCGCCGCATAAAACAAACGCCTCGGCTCCCTCACGGGATCGAGGCGTTGACGGGATCACGAGTGATCGGTCACAGCCGCCGTCCCCCCTCGGGAGCATCACCCGCGCACGAAGCGCCGGTGACATCGGCCTGTCCGATCAGGCAGGTCTCCTGACTTGGGGATCATCCGCAGGCCGCGCCTTCCCGTCTGGCGTTCCAGACAGTGGCCATTCGCAGCCGTTGTCCCCCCTTACAGTTGCGGGGCAGCGGGGGCTTTACACCCCCTTCCCTCTTCGCCCCGAGCGCGCTCGGGGAACCTGATCGCGCGTTGCTTGTACTGGAACGGTGAGGGCGGCGTCAAGGCAGGTCAGCGTCAGGAAGAGGAGGAAGAGAAGACGCGATCGGCGAAGCGGCCATATGGCCAGGTGCCTTCAGCGGAGCGCCATCGATGCGTCCAGCGCGCGGGGCGATCCGGCTTTCGCTTCAGGCCCCGCCGCCGAAGATCAATTGAATCAGCGCGGGAATGTCCGCTGCATCGACGACGCCGTCGCCGTTGACATCGCCCGGCTGACACACCGGGGCGGTTGGGGTGGCGAGGAACACGTTCATCGTGAACCCGTCGGGACCGGACGACACCACGTTCGCCGCGTCAGACGCGAACACCACGGCGCGGCCGTTGCTGCTGATGTGCGCACCGACACTGTCGCCGTCCGCGGCCCCGCCGCCGACGGCAGCGCTGACGACGATCGTCGTCGCGCTGTTGAGATCGAATAGATACACGTCCTCGAAAAAATCGCCGAGCAGGCCGAACACCACTCGGCGGGCGTCGCCGCTCATCGTCACGCCGCTGTTGGTCGAAATGTCGGGAGGACTCGATGGGCCAGAAATCCCGAGCTTCATGGTGGTCTGTTGCGTGCGGTCGCGCACGTAGACGCCAGCGGTGCCGGTGCTGTCTTGGCCGAGATAGGTCACGAAGCGCCCATCACTGCTGATGGCGGGCGAAATAGTCGCGTCGAGAAGGCTCCCTTCGTTCGCACCGAATCCGCTGATCGCCTCCATCTTGCGTTCGATGCGATCGAACACAAACACGGTGTCGCGTCCGTCGTCCTGCGCGACCAGATTGGTTGCGCTCGACACGAACGCCACGTACCGGCCATCGGGGTTGATCGCCGGCGACACACTGCGCGCATCGGCCTCACCGTCCCCGACGGGCCGACTCACAGGTTCGAAGTGCTGAGTGAGGCGGTCGTAGACGTACACGTCCGTGACTCCGTTCTGATCGTCGGCCGCCAGCTGCTGCTCGTCTTCGGCGGCGATCGCCAAGAAGCGACCGTTGCCACTGAAGGCATACGGCTCGTTGATCAGATCGACGATGTCTTGCACCACGCCGAAGTCACGGTTGAACACCTTGAGCCGGCCGTCATTGACGAAGGCAACCAAGCGGCCATCGTCGCTGATGGTGGGCGCTTCGCTGTCGACCGCGAACTCGCCATCGGGCCCGACGATGCGCGCGGTCGTGCCGTCACGGCGATCGACGATGAACACGTCCGCGGCACTGTTGTTGTCGTTGTCGACGAGGTTGTCGGCGCTCGAGATGAAAGCGATGGCCGATCCGTCGGCGTTGACGACGGGACTCGAGCTGTCCGAGTTCGGTTGCGCGCCTGCGAGCCCGAGGCTGATCTGTGTGATCGGGCCAAACGCCGCTCGCGCTGGTGCCAGTCCTGCACTCAGCAGCGTCGCGACACTCAAGGCAGTCAGCACGTGTCGTTTCATCGTCGCCTCCGGATCCTCAACACGGCCAACCATGAACGGGGCCGCCGGTTCATTTGCGGTACCCTACACCGCGTGACGCGACAGCGGCAACTGTTAACGCGCCAGCCGCATCCGCACACGCTCCGCGATCGCGGCGCCCGAGTACAGCGGAACTAGGGCGTAGAGCACCGTCAACAGCGGCTGGGGTAGCACCCGCAAGCCGGTGCTCTCATTGCACACGACGACGCCGACAAGCACGTAGTTGAGCCACCCGCCGAGGTGGCCGATGCGACTGGGACGCAACTGCGGTGCGGCAGCGGCGTTGCCACGCGCCGAATCGTATACGTAGGTCACGAATGACGCTGCGATCGCCGCCGGCACCCACCACGGCACGACTCCAAGGGTGACGTAGCTGGTGAGCGCACTGAGGATGAACAGGATGTCCGCGCCGTGATCGAGCACTCGTCCGATCGCACTGGTCTCGCCCGCGCGGCGTGCCAACCGGCCATCGAAGAAATCGCTCGCAGCGATTGCGTAGAAGACTCCGGCCGCCAGCCAACCCGCGCCGGCGTGATGCGGCGCGCGCCACACCAAGGCGACGAACAGCGGCGTGCCGGCCAAGCGCAGTGCTGTCAGCACGTCACCGGCGTGCCGCGGAAACGTCCTCGCCACCCCCATCGCCGCCATCATCCTTTGAGATCGCGCCGGATGGTCGCAGCCAAGTGCGACAGCAGCGCGCGATCACGGAGGTGCAATGGCTGCTCGGCGTGCCACGAGTCCGGGTTCACCCGCGCCGCGTCTACGCGCTTGAGCATCGCTTCGTAGTGATCGAGAAACTCGCCGAAGTCCTTGTACGACGAGCGGTCGGCGTAGCGTTGAAACTGACGCAAGAACTGCCGGCCACGCTGCGCCGGGTAGGTGAACTCCACCATATCAGCCGCCGCCGGTGCGCGCCCATCTTCACCCATGCCGCACATCTTGTCGGTCATCTGCAGTAGGACGGTGAGATGCACCTCAACGATCGACTCGTAGCTGCGCCACACACAGGCCGATAAGACGCTCAGGGTCAGCAGCAGCACAACGCGCCGGGACATCGATGCACGATACCGGCTCGCCTGCCCTGCGACAATCGCGGGCAGGCGAACCAGCCACCTCACGCAGCTCACCTCGCGAAGCCAGCTGGCGAGGCCTTGAGCCGCGCCGCCGTCCGTGCAAAGAGCGAGTCATGCGCGGGTTGGTGGTTCGCTGGTTGGTGACGGCGTTCGCACTCTGGCTGACGGGCCAGATCGTCAGCGGTATCCAGTTCCACGGCTTGGGGGCCGTGTTCGTCGCCGCCGTCGTCCTCGGCATCTTCAACGCCTTCCTGCGCCCGCTGGTACTGGTCTTCACGTTGCCGATCAACTTGCTGACGCTCGGGCTGTTCACCTTCGTGATCAACGGCTTCATGCTGTGGCTGACCTCCGAGGTCGTGAAGGGGTTTGAGGTCCACGGCTTCTGGTCGGCCGTGTTCGGTGCGTTGCTGCTGAGCGCCTTCAGCCTCGCCCTCAGCGCATTCGTCAGCGACAGCGGCAGGATTCAGTACATCTACCTCGAACGCATCGAGCGCTAGTGGTGGCAACGCGCTTCGCCGACCTCAACGGCCGCGTCGCCGTCGTCGTCGAGCGCATCGCCACCGATAAGACCGTCACACTCTCAGCGTATCAAGTTTGAGTTGTTCGATTCGATGGGCGTGGGACTCGCCCGGCGCCTGTTGTTCGGACGAGCACGACTCACGAACACGATTCGCGACCAAAAAGTCCCCGGTAGCTGCTGCGGCATGTGCCGCCCCGCGGGTGAGTTACGCGGGAGCTACCGGGGTGTTGTGGTGCCTGGGTCCCCAGGCGTGATCCACTCAGTGCGTGCGACTCGGGGGTCGCACTGAACACGAGCCGCAGCCGACTGCAGCGCACGTTGACCACCCGCCGTGAAGCTAGCGGTCGTGCACTCGTCGCCTCCGCAGGCGTTGCCCCTCACCTTGTGGGTTGGCCTAAGGGGCCACCACCTCACAGCTCACCGTAGGGGAATACATTGCTGGACCACCTCCTTTCTCGGCGTGCCCATAACGCGAGCGAGCCCAAGCCTCGCCGCCGGGAATCAACCGCCGATTGCGGGCCCCCGGCCTGGTCCGCCCGCCGCGACTCCCTATGAGCCGCGAAGAGCCTGAGAGCCTGTGATGCTCGGACCAGCACAAGGGAAAGGGTAGCGCGTCCGCCGCCGGCCGTCCACGAATTTCTTACCACGTCGTTGGAGTCACGACGGCTCGTGCGCAGCGATCGATCGCGCGATATACAAGCCGCGTGACCGATACATCCAACGATCCCCTCGACGAACTGCCGGCGCTGCGCGGACACGCGTGGGTCTTCGGCGATCACCTCGTGGCCGACGTGATCCTCCCACCGGCACACCACGATCGGTCGCCGAGCGAAGCCGGCACCTTCGTGATGGCAGGCGTCGATCCGACGTTCGCGCGTGCGATCGAGGCGGGCGATTTCATCGTCGCCGGACTCGAGTTTGCCACCGGCGCCGCGCGTACGATCACGGCGCAGGCCGTCCACAGCGCCGGCATCGCCGCAGTCATTGCCCGCTCGTTCGGCCGCACCTTTTTGCAAGCCGCCACCAACATCGGGTTGCCGGCGCTGGCGATCGAAGAGACCGGCGCGATCAAGACCGGCGACCGCTTGCGCGTCGACATCGAAAGCCGCAAGATTGCCAACCTCAGCTCCGGCGACCGCTATATCATCCGCAACCTCACCGAAGAGTCAGTCGAAGTGCTGCGCGCCGGCGGGCTCAGCGCCCATACCCGCCGCCAGCGCGAACCGTAGCAAGGTGTCGCTCGCACACGCCGCGCCCACCGCGACCAAGACAAACCTCCAGACCTCAGACCGCAGTAGCGCGCGCCGGTTCCGATCTGCTATCGTGCGCCGCCTATGCCAACGGTTTCGACAGATACGCGGTGGCACGATCAGGTGGACATCGGCATTGTCGGCGCCGGCGGCTGCGGCCTGACCGCCGCGCTCGCCGCCGCCCAACCCGGCCTCAAGATTGTCGTGTGGGAACGCGCCAAGATCGCGGGCGGCAATACCGCGCTCAGCGATGGGGCCATTCCGGCCGCCGGCACCCGCATCCAACGCGACGCCGGCGTGATCGATACTGCCGAAGACTTCGCCCGCGACGTACTGACCCACAACGGCGGCCGCTGCGACGCCGCGCTT